>LFRX01000028.1 GCA_001512985.1 Acholeplasmatales bacterium DTU056 | reverse complement strand
ATTTTTAATGGAAATTCCTTTATTGAAACAGCCAAATACGGTAAACGGGCAAATATCGTCAATCAGCATACCGTCCTTTTCTATAAACGGATAGCTCAATCCTAAATCGTTATAAACGTCTTTTAACAACTCAAGAAGTTGCGAACGATTATTTTTATATGGCAACAGTTTATCAGCAAACTCCATATAAAAAGAAGTCCAGGCAAATTGATTTTTTAATTGAATATTTGAATCCATTATCTTTTCACCTCTAATTCATCTAATTATAGGCAATCCGTATTTATGAAACGTCGCAATCAATTTTTTCCAATGGGGTGGATAGGCATTACTGCCATAACGCTTAATTGTTGTACCGTTATCAAATGTAACATTAAGCTCCCATTGGGTTCCATCCAATACATTCTAGTTAATATAGCGGCTTTTCCAGTCAATGAAATAACATCTAAGTAAATCTTTATTAAATTCAGCCCATTTATGGGCTACAGGAATTAAGGAAATATTACAGTCTGCTAACTTAGATTTAATATCAATATAATGACTGTCTGATGCCACATACCTTAATATTTTGCCATACTTTTNNATGGTGGGTAGGAGAAGGAATTGCAATACAGCATCATCCAAGCACTACTTCCTTTTTATCAAGTTTATCCTGCAATTCCTGCGTCATAGCAGGCATACCCCATAATATTGTTGCCGTGAAGATGTACTAATACCAGCCGCTTCTCTTAAATCTTTCTTTTTCATGTCTTTATCAATTAAGAGTTTCCATAGTTTTTTATAGCTTACATTCATAATCATCACCTCGATTTGCAATATAAGTGTATCATAAAAAAATTAAAAACACAATTATA
>LFRX01000054.1:945-1295 GCA_001512985.1 Acholeplasmatales bacterium DTU056 | reverse complement strand
GCAGCAATGCAAATGGATTCAAAACTCATTAAATTGCTTTTATCTAACGAAGAAACAAAAAAACGCTTTTTTACCGACGTTGAAGGTGTTCTCGTTTTTGATAAAGTCGGTTTCGGTTGGGTTATCAATAATAGAGAATTCTTGCCTGATTCATATACTCGTTATAAAAATAAAATTGGTCTTGTAAATAGCCGGGATGGGTACATATCTACATCAAAGGATGTTGTACTAGTTTTCCCATATAAAGACTGCGTTCTTGAAGGAGGACAAACGAAAGAAGATCAAAAGCGGGATGAGATATTCTATAACGAAACGCTTGCACCGGATGAAGTAGACAGGCTTCTTTATCC
>LFRX01000054.1:0-936 GCA_001512985.1 Acholeplasmatales bacterium DTU056 | reverse complement strand
GTTCAAAGATACTGATAACCTTATTATTAAAGGTAATAATCTTCTTGCTATTGCTTCATTGTTAAAAAGATATGAAGGTCAGGTAAATCTTATATATATAGATCCTCCATATAATACAGGTAATGATAGTTTTAAATATAATGATAGCTTTAATCACTCTACGTGGTTAACATTTATGAAGAACCGTTTAGAAATAGCAAAAAAGCTTTTAGCAAACAATGGTAGTATTTATGTTCAAATTGACAATAACGAACTTCATTATTTAAAAGTATTGATGGATGAAATTTTTGGAGTCGAAAATTTTCAAAGGGAAATAATATGGGTGTTAAAAGGAGTTTCTGGATATAAAAGCTTGATAAATAATTATGTTAGAGGTCATGAAACTATCTTATTTTATACAAAGAGTAATGAGTTTACTTTTAATAAAACTTTTCTTCCATATAGTAAAGAACAATTAGAGAGATTTTCGAGTGTTGACGAAAATGGCAGAAGGTATAAAGTAATTACAAAAGAAAGGCGCCTTTACTTAGATGAGGCTAAAGGAATTCCTGTATCCGATGTTTGGGATGATATTGCAAGTTTTCAAACTGTTGTTAACGCAGAGGAACGAACAGGGTTTTCGACACAAAAGCCCGAAAAATTAATTTCTAGAATAATTGAAACATCTTCAAAGCCAGGGGATTTAGTACTTGATTTTCATTTAGGTAGCGGTACAACTGCTGCAGTTGCACATAAAATGGGAAGACGTTATATAGGTGTAGAACAAATGGACTACATAGATACTATTACAGTTGAAAGGCTAAAAAAAGTCATTGAAGGAGAACAAGGCGGAATATCCAAAGATGTTAACTGGCAAGGTGGAGGCTCTTTCGTCTATTGCGAGCTTGCAAAACTAAATCAAAAATATGTTGATCGCATACAAATCGCTGAAAATGA
>LFRX01000026.1:47212-49986 GCA_001512985.1 Acholeplasmatales bacterium DTU056 | reverse complement strand
AGAATGAAACTTTGAGTTTTATTATTGATGAATACTTCGGTATTAAATGGAGTTTGAACATTATGTGGTAGACTTCTTCGTTCTTCTTTAACTGATAGTTTTTCTAATGTTAATCTAATTCCAAAATGTTTAATTTCATTTTTATCAAAGAAACCAAAATTAATTAAATCATTACTTGCAAAAATATCTAATAATGACATTAACATTTCATTTTCTTCACTTGGTGTACTATCTTTTGGAGTAAGTAATTTTTTGATAACTTCACTTAAGTTTTCTTTATCAAAGTTAAAACTTAACTCTTTTTGATTAAATGTTAATGGGATGTTTTTTTGCTCAAAAACTTGATTAATTTTCTCTTCAGATAATCCTACCGCATTCAATACCGGACCTAAAAAGATTTTTCCAAGACCTGATAGAATATTTAATTTTCCTAATGATAAACGTTTAATGATTAATTTATAAACACCATCATTTTCTTGGAAGCTTAGAGTTAGGTTGATAGTTGAAGGGATGCTGCCTAGATCTAATATGACATAAAAGCGGATGTCTTGATTAACAAACTTCCCATAAGCTCCTTTAACTGCAACTGCTCTTTTACCGATAACTGGTAAGTCAATCTTTGTTCCAGCAATTACCTGACAAGAAAATTCATCACAATCATCAGTTGGTAAATAGTTTGGATAGTTTTGGCGGATAATTGCAAAGATTAATTTATTTAAATTATCTTCTGAAAATGAAACATCAAGTTCAGTATTTTCACTAAATTGATCTAAAGAAGAAAATAAAATATTATTTACTTCATCTTCAAAAGTGATATCCTCACTATATAGTTCATATGGAATTTCGTTGGTTTTATCACGAATACTAAAATATACAAATGCCAAAACACTTCCCACTAGAACAATTACGGTTAATAATAACCCAAATATTAATTTAAAAATTCCTTTAATCATTTGTTTTCCTCCTTATATATCTAATTTTACTATAACAATATACAATAAAGCAATTAATATGTTTTAAATTTTTTTCATAAACATTATTGGGATAATGGTAAATATTACAATTTTATAGTATAATTATTAATAGATGGAGTTGATGCATATGCAAGTTACAATTTATCCAAGTAAAATAAGTGGAACAATTACCCTTCCAGCATCAAAAAGCGCGTTACATCGAGCGATAATTGCTGCAGGAATGGCTAATGGTACTAGTACTATTCATAATGTGACTTTTAATGATGATGCTTTCTATACATTAAAAGCCTTAGAAAAATGGGGTATTAAATACACTTATACTAATCAAACTTTATCAATCGTCGGAATGCCTATTCCTAAAACAAGTCGCCTATCAGTGGATTGCGGTGAGTCAGCTTCCACTTTACGGCTTTTATTGCCAATATTTTCCCAATTAAANNCCATTAGATATTTATCAAAAAATATATAAAAGACAAAACTTATCATTCGACTTGCAAAAAACATATTTACAAATTAGCGGTAAAATCAAAGCTGGAACATATATCATTGATAATCCAACAAGTTCTCAATTTATCAGTGGATTATTATTTTATTTACCACTTCTTGAAGAAGATTCTATTATTGAAATTAATAATCTAGTATCCAAACCGTATGTTGATCTAACAATTGATTTTCTAAAACTTGCTGGAATTAAAATTATCATAAAAGGAAATCAAATTATTATACCAGGACGACAAACTTACCTACCATTTGAAGTAAGTATCGAAGGTGATTTAAGTCAAATTGGTTATTTCCTAACTTTAGGAGCCTTTAGTGGTCCAATTACCATTAAAAATGTCTACTTTAACTCAACTCAAGGTGATAAAAAAATAATTGACTTATTCACTTCGATTGGAGCTAACATTGAAACTTATGATAATTATTTAATAATCAAAGAAAGTAAATTAACTAATTTTACATATGATTTAGTTGATACGCCTGATTTAGGCTTGCTATTATTCGCACTAGCTTCATGTGTTGATGGTAAAAGTACAATTACCAATATTTCCCGCTTAAAATTTAAAGAGTCCAATAGATTAGAAATAGGACTAAAAATTATTACTGCTTTAAATGCCTCATATAAACTACTTGATGAAGATAATACTATTGAAATCTATGGAAATACTTTACCAAAAGTTATTGATGAATTTGATTCTCACGGAGATCATCGAGTAGTCTTTACTCTAACTAGCATTAGTCCATTACTTTCCAAACCACTTACTATTACTAATGCCGGTGTTATATCTAAATCCTATCCACGTTTTTGGAATGATTTTGAGCAATTAGGAGGAATTATTCGTAAGTGAAAACAATCGAGGTTAATTTAGGTTATAAGCAATACTCTTGTCTTATTGAGGAAGGGATATTTAATAAAATATATCAATATGTAGATTTCGCTAAGGAAACAGTGATTATCACTGATGATAATGTTTATAAATTATATTTACAAAACTTTAATCAGGCCCAAATTATCTCAATAACTCCTGGCGAGCAATCTAAATCATTAGCAACTTACGAATACATTATTAATAAACTAATTAATAACAATTACTCTCGTAATTTACAAATAATCGCTATTGGGGGCGGAGTAGTTGGTGATTTAGCAGGATTTATTGCTAGCACTTATTTACGCGGGGTCAAATATATTCAAGTTCCTACCACTCTACTTTCACAAATCGACTCCTCAATTGGCGGAAAAGTAGCAATAAACTTTCACGACGTTAAAAATGTCCTAGGAACTTTCTATCATCCCGATTTAGT
>LFRX01000026.1:39583-47129 GCA_001512985.1 Acholeplasmatales bacterium DTU056 | reverse complement strand
CAAAATGTCCGTCATTTATTAAACTTTGGTCATACCATTGGACATGCTATAGAAAGTTATTATAACTTTGAAAAATATTTACATGGAGAAGCAGTCGCTATCGGTATGGCAATGATAACTAAACATCAAAGTTTCTATAAAGAGATAACTAATCTTCTACAAAAATATAACTTACCAATATATGATGATATTAATAAAGAGGATTTATTTAGATTTATCAAAAATGATAAAAAGAAAACAAATCTAACTAATATTAAAGTTGTTTTATTAGAATGCATTGGTAAAGCCTATTTAAAAGAAATACCAATTGATGATCTTATTAAATTCTTATAAAGGAGATAAACAATGAGTGTTATTGGGAAAATAATTACTGTCTCAATATTTGGCGAATCACACGGACCAGCTATTGGTCTAACAATTCACGGCTTACCAAGTGGAATCCAATTAGACTTAGANNGTCGATGAGTTTGAAATTATAAGTGGTTGTTTTCAAGGTTATACAACTGGAACACCATTGACATTTATAATTAAAAATAAAGATGTCCGTGAAAGTGATTATACAAACTTACAATTTAAACCACGCCCATCACATGCCGATCTCGGCGCATATTTCAAATACGGCAAGTTCTACAACTTTCATGGTGGTGGGCATCAATCCGGGCGTTTAACAGCTTTATTAGTTGTTTTAGGTAGTATTGCTAAACAAATTCTTGCTAAAAGAAATATAATAACTGTTTCTCACATTTATAAAATAATGAATTTAATAGACGACCCATTAAATCCAAAAGAATTAGATCAAACACAAGTAAATAAATTGCTTAATGAGTCTTTTCCGGTAATTAATGACACTGTAAAATTACAAATGATTGATTTCATTTTACAAACCAAAAATCAATCTGATTCTGTTGGCGGAATAATTGAAACGGTTATTTATAATGTTCCTACTGGTCTTGGCGAGCCTTTCTTTGATTCGATTGAGAGTTTCTTAAGTCACTTAATCTTTAGCATTCCTGGAATAAAAGGAATTGAGTTTGGCGAAGGATTTAATATTGCGAATTTATATGGAAGTCAGGCCAATGATGAATACCGCTTAGAAAATGGAAAAATTACTACTTCTACTTTCCATAATGGCGGGATTGTCGGCGGAATCAGCATTGGCCTACCAATCATCTTCAAAACTGCAATCAAACCGACATCATCGATTGGAAAAACTCAAAAAACGATTGATTTATTAACACAATCAGAAACAGAAATTACAATCCAAGGACGCCATGACCCAGCTTTTATTTCGCGAATAAGTATTGTTATAAATGCAGTTACTAATTATGCAATTTTAGAACTATTAGCCCAAAAGGAAGGTTTATTATGGATCAAATAAAAATTTATCGCGATAAAATTGACAAAATAGATAATCAAATTATGCAATTACTTGAAGAAAGATTTAATATTGTTTTAGAAATTAAAACCTATAAGCAACAGCAAAACATTGCTATCTTTGATCCATCTCGTGAACAACAAATATTAAATAAATGTCAAAATTATAAATTTAATAATGAAATCACAAATATCTATAAACACATTTTAAATGAAAGTAAAAATATTCAAATGGGGTTAAAATGAAAGGTTTAAACGGATTAGTCGGAAAAGATGTCCGATACAGTTTTAGTAAAATAATTCATGAACTAATTAGTGATACTAAATATGAATTATATAATCTAGATAATGTTCAAGATATTTTGACTTTATCGTTTACGGCTTTAAATATTACTAATCCCTATAAACAAGAAATTATCAAGTATTTGGATGAAATAGATGTTGAAGCAAAAAAAATCGGTTCAGTAAATACAATTATTAAAAAAGACAATAAACTTTATGGTTACAACACAGATCTTTATGGTTTTAAAAAAACAATCGAAAAATACAATATAATGTTAAAAAATAAATCTATCTTAATTCTTGGCAATGGGGCTACGGCCAAAATGATTAAATACTATTTACAATTAAATAAAGTTTCTGAAATTCATTTTTTGGTTCGTAATAAAAAAGATGTAAATGAATACGTATTAGAAGAAATTACTGACTTTAGTAAATATCACATCCTTATTAATACTACTCCAGTTGGTAATATTATAAATGATGCTATTCCATTTAATTTAGATTTATGTCAATTTACTAATTTAGAAGTTGTTATTGACTTAAACTATAATCCTTTGTATTCCAATCTTCTATTAGCAGCCAAAAAGCAAAAAATACAATTTATTAATGGTTTGTATATGTTAGTAGCCCAAGCTTTAAAAGCAAATTATTTGCTAACCAATAATGAAAACATTCTAAAACGAATTGATGAAATATATAATAAAGTTTTACAAAAACAAATAAATTTAGTATTAATTGGAATGCCTAATTCCGGAAAAAGCACTATTGGAAAAAGACTTGCCAAAATATATCAAAAAAAATATTTAGATACTGATAAATTATTTTTTGGAACATATAAAGTTACTCCCGAAGAATTTTTACGAAATAACTCAGAAGAATTATTTAGACAATATGAAAGTAAAATAATTGAACATTTAAAATATTATAATAATAGCATTATCTCAACTGGCGGAGGAGTCATTTTAAAAGGGGAGAATATTCTTGATTTACAAAAAAATGGGTTATTTATTTTTATTAACCGACCATTAGAAGAATTAAAAAAATGTGACTTTACCCATCGTCCATTAGTATCAAATCTAGAGAAGTTAGAAAAATTATATTATGAAAGAATAAATAAATATTTGGGGATTGCGGATGTGGTGGTAGAAAATAATGATGATATTGAAAAAACGATTGAAAGAATCCAGGTGAAATTACATGAAGTTTTTGGTAATTAATGGTCCAAATTTAAATCTTTTAGGAACTCGCGAAGTAGATATTTACGGTAAGAAAACTTATCAAGACTTAACTAAACAATTGAAACAATGGGCAAAAGCATTAAAAGTAAAGATTAAAGTTTACCAAACAAACTATGAAGGAAAAATTATCGAGTTACTTCATCATGCTATGAAAAAAAAATATGCGGGAATCATCCTTAACCCTGCCGCATACACCCATTATTCATATGCAATTTATGATGCAATAAAAGCCATTAATATTCCGGTTGTCGAAGTACATTTAACAAATATTTATAATCGTGAAGATTTTCGTAAGATTTCTGTTATAAAAGATGCTTGTATAAATAGTTTCTATGGAGAAGGGTTTAATTCATACCTTAAAGCTATGCAATTTTTAATAGAAAGAGGAAATAGTAATGATAATTAAATTAAAACCTCGTACTACTATTAATGAAATTAGCCACTTAACTGAATATATCGTGTCTTTAGGACTTTCTCTTCAAACTATCGAAGGTACATCTCATATCGTCATTAATATATTAGGAGACACCTCAAAAATTGATGCCAAATCATTTTATGCTTTTGAATGTGTAGATGAAGTTGTTCGCATTCAAAAGCCATATCCAAAGGTTAGTAAAACTTCTCCTCAAAAAACTATTGTAACAGTTGGACAAGCTAATATTGGCGATGGTAGTTTAACAATCATAGGTGGGCCTTGTGCGATTGAAGATTTTGAATCATTCGATAATATTGCTAAAACATTAGTTGAGTATAATTTAACTATTATGCGGGCTGGAGTGTTTAAACCGCGGACATCGCCATATTCTTTTCAAGGATTAGGTCAAGAAGCTTTAGATATTATAAAAGCAGTTAAAGATAAATATAATTTAGCAATTGTCAGTGAAATCACTGATAAATTACAATTTGAATTACTAGAACCATATATTGATGTTTTTCAAGTTGGCGCACGGAATATGCAAAATTATGAATTACTAAAAGCCTTAGGTAATATAAATAAACCCGTCTTACTAAAACGCGGATTTAGTAATACTATTGACGAATGGCTAATGAGTGCTGAATACATTTTAGCTGGTGGTAATAAAAACATTATTTTATGCGAACGGGGAATACGAACTTTTGATAATACTTATACTCGTAACACCCTAGATATTTCTAGCATCCCATTAATTAAAAAACTTACTCATTTGCCAATTATTGTTGATCCGTCACATGCGGCGGGAAGATGGGATTTAATTGAGGATTTGTCGCTTGCGGCAGTGGCGGCTGGAGCTGATGGTCTATTAATTGAGGTACATCAAAATCCCCAAACCGCTCTAAGTGATGGCGCCCAATCACTAAAAATTGAAAAATTCATAGAATTAGTAAAAAAATGTCGTAAATTAAAACAATGCTTAGATAGTATTTAAAAAATCCCCATTCGGGGATTTTTTTATTACTTATTTGCTTTTAACTCTTTTTAATCCATTAATATATGGAATAACTTTATGTGAAGGTAAATCTAATGCTAATTTAGTTATTTCTTCTTTTAAATAAGTAGTTATTCTAATTCGCTCATCTTCAATATCATTATCAGGATTAAAACTAATAGCTTTCCCAATTACAATTGTTTTTAAATCTTTGCAAATATACATTGGATAAAATTTAATAACTTGATGATGCTTTTTGTAATATAATCTAGCAATATCTACAAAGTGTTTTTGAAAATCAAAAAGAATATGATTATATTCTTTACGACACTCTGGAAAAATAACTACATCGGTTTGATTTGATAAAGATTCAATTGTGTCACGAAAAGTAATATGTGCCCGCATATCTTTATATACTGGAATTGTATCCGCATACTTCATAAAAAAAACACTGATTGGTGCAATCATATACGAAAAAATCCAAAATAACCATTTAATAGACCAATGTTTATGACGCCAAAAATCTTCACGGGCATATGCTGGAACTTCTTTTAACTTGGTCATATTGCTAATTACCCATGTTTTTTTAGGAAAGGGGAAATATAAGTATGTTGCTAATGGGCCATGAATTTGAGCATGGTTAGCAATAAATAAATTTCCATGTTCAGTTATGTCATCGTAATAAATAATTTTATAGGGACGATATATTAAACGTACAATTTTTTCTGTTACTCTAAATATTAATGGCTTTTTTTGTTTCACATTTTCACCTACTTATTACTTGCATTATATCATTTTTTGTCAAAAAAAAGAATAATTAAATATTTATTTTTTTACATTTGAGTTTTTATTTTTTACTAATTATAAATCAAAATTCTTTTTTATTTTATGACTTTCTAATTTTATGAAATTGTGATAAAATAGAATAAAGTTAAGGGCAAATATAAAAGAAGACAAAGGAGACGTCATGAAACGAGTATTAAAACCACTTGTCTTTTACATTTCATATTTTGGATTAAGTTTTTTAAGTGTGTTGTTATTAACAACTGGGTTTAGACATCCAAACTTAAGTGTATTTTCACGTGAGTATGTTGATTGGTTAACTTCCTTGATTGGGGACTTGGGGATTTTTCTTTTTTTCTTCTTCTTCGCTTGGCTAGTATTTAAATCGACCCGTCGAAGAATTAACTTTTTAACTACGGTCTCAATTATCTTTAGCGTTATTTGCCTGGGGGTAGCAGCTTTTGCGAATGTCTTTTCATTAGGCTTCTCTTTTGTTCAATTAGATAGTTTTCAAAATCCAACGCAAATAAAATTTATTTTATATTATGCTAAATATGTAATTAACTTTATCATTAACCCTCCTCAAATCTACTACTTCATCCCAATCATTGCGATTTTAATCATTAGACGATTAACTGATACTAGTTTGCATCAACATTTTTCAATCTACATTAAACTAATTAGTCTTCTATTAACTTTAGTCTTAATTGTATTTCCGTTTTTATCATATGAACAAAACCGTAAAGGAACAATTTTCGAATATACCTTAAATCCATTATATGCTAGTTCAAAAGTCGGAGTAATTAATTACTATTTCTATGATTTATATTCTTACCTTGCTGGTAAAGACAGTCCTATGACCGATTTAGAAAAACAGCAAATTGAAGAATATCTTCAAAAATACGAAGGAGATTGTTTTGTAAACTTTATCGACAACAATAATTATTGCAAAACAAACTCCTACACCAATTTAGCAAATGGTAAAAACTTAGTTATTATTCAAGTAGAAGCATTAAATGAATTTGTGGTGGATTTAAAAGTTAATGGGGTAGAAATTACTCCTAACTTAAATCGATTAAAACAGGAATCCTTATATTTTAATAATTTCTATTCAAGTGCTGGAATTGGAAATACATCTGACACCGAATTTTCTACAATGACCTCTTTATATGGTAATGGTAATGAATTGACAATTATAGCTAGTCACGGCGAAAATTATCATACTCTAGCCAAAGACTTTAAGCAAAAAGATTACTATACTTTTTCATTACATGGAAATATTGGCGAATTTTATAATCGTAAAGAAAAACATATTAAAACGCTTGGATTTGATCGTCACTATGATAAATGGGACTTTATTGAACGTAGTGACAAAGAACTAAATTTAGTCCATGATTGGATTAACGATAAAGACTTCTTATCAATAAGCGTTGATATTTTTGAAGAGATTGATAAACCATTCTTTGCTTATCCTATTACTGTTGTTTCTCATGCGCCATATGTTCCATCCAAGGAAGTTCCAGCCAATAAATTAAACCTAGGAAAAAGTATAACTAATCTTTCACGTAACTATTTAGAACATATCCATTATTTCGATGAAGCTCTAGGAATTTTTTTAAACAAAATGGAAGCAAGTGGCTTACTTGATAATACTGTAATTGTAATACATGGCGATCATACTTCTTCATTATTTAAAAAAGATATTGAAGGTATTTTAGATAAAAAACTAACCGATATTGAATATCGTCAAATAATGCAAAAAGTACCATGTCTAATTTATGCTAAAGGATTAATTGATCCAGGTATTGACTCATCAGTCCATAGCACTGTCGACCTTTATCCAACAATGGCTAACTTGTTTGGATTAGATTATCAATATCGGTTTGGCGTCGATATGTTAAGCGATGAACCAACCTATGTATATAGTCCTCGTTCATTAGATATTTTCTTTGATGATTTCATTTATATTTATCCAACTAAAAAAGTTATTAAATTGAAGAATAATATTAATGATGAAAAAATTACTCAATTAATTCAACACTTTGAATATCAAAAACGAATGAATGATTTAATTCTAAATAAAAAATACTTTGCGTAACAAAAAAGACTAAGTTCAAAAATGTGAACTTAGCCTTTTTTTAGTATTTATTTTATGGGGCAATATTGGCTTCATTTTTTAATGTCAAAACTTTTTCTTTTAGTTGATTAACATCTATATTTTTAATTTTTTCAACCTTATAATTTTTAACGTTTTTGTATTGATAGCCTTCAAAATCTTCAAGGTCGTTTGTTATATATAAGTAACTATCCTCGCCATATACTTCTAAATATTCATAAATATTTCCATTAAATCTTAAAACTTTTACATTATCTCGGTAATATGCGAAGATAGTAGTTGCTTCTCTATCGATTAGAATTAAATAAGTAGTATTATTTTTAAATTTAAATATTTTTAGGATGTCA
>LFRX01000026.1:39209-39572 GCA_001512985.1 Acholeplasmatales bacterium DTU056 | reverse complement strand
GAATTATATTTTATTTTTCCTGCATAGTTTGGAAATTCGAATTGATTATTTGGTATTTGACTATATGCTTTGGTTAAAATTTCATTAATATGGCCATAATCTTTCAATAATAAGTTTAAATCATCGATAACACTTCTAACATAGCTCCTTAAATATTCATTTTCTGAATACTTACCATCTAGATTATTAAAATGACCATCAAAATAATAATTGTCTGGTAAATCTTCACTTGGATTAAGTAAGTAATCTTTACCACATAATTTAAGATAAGCTTTGAAACATTTGCTAAATACTTCAGTTGGTCTAGCTCTACCACCAAATGCAGATTTACTTGTTCCATTAGAAAATTCGATCACTAAACCC
>LFRX01000026.1:23435-39037 GCA_001512985.1 Acholeplasmatales bacterium DTU056 | reverse complement strand
TTTGATTTTATTAATTGTCCTGTTCCTCCTTCGTTAATCATAACAATCAAAAATATTACATTTATTGGAAAAAATCCTAAAATAGAAAGTATTATTCTATTTTAGGATTTCTAATTAAAGTTTAATCAAGCCATGCTAAACTTTGTTTTAAACGGCGGATTGATTCATTTTTTCCTAATATATCCGCAATTTCTGCCGATCCACCTGGAGTAACACTTAATCCTGATAAAGCAACTCGTAAAACAGTATAGACTTGCGCAGCTTTATATCCAAATCTTTCAGCAATTTTCACTATTACTTCATGCATTTTTTCAGCATACCACATATTATCATCTAATTCCTCTAATATAGGAATTGAACGACTTAAAATATCTTTTGCTAATGGGATATCTATTTTTAATTTTTTATTTTCATATAAAATAGGATCAAATTGTTGGTATTCATCAATAAACTTAACTTTCTCAATCACATCCGCAAAAGTCTCAATTCTAGTTTGTAAGATTTTACCGAATTTACGATAGTCATAACGATTTTTAATACTTGATTGTTCAAAATATGGAGTCGCATATACCATAAACTTATCAAAATCAAGTTCTTTAATGTATTCACTATTTAACCAACATAATTTATTAATATCAAAAATAGCTCCTGAACGAGAAATTCCTTTAATATCAAATTGTTGGATTAATTCTTCCATCGTAAATTTTTCTTGATTTGTTTTTGGACTCCAACCAAGTAAAGCGATGTAGTTAACAATTGCTTCTGGTAAAAAACCTTTTTTTACAAAGTCGTCAAAGTAAGCATCACCATGTCGTTTACTTAATTTGCGAGTTTCATCTTTCATTATTGGTGGCAAATGAATATACTGAGGTTTTTCCCAACCAAAAGCATCATATAACAAATTATATTTAGGAGTACTACTTAAATATTCATTCCCGCGCATAACATGAGTGACATGCATTAAATGGTCATCGATTACATTGGCAAAATTATAAGTTGGGAAACCATCAGACTTAATTAAAACTTGGTCTTCTAATTCTTTATTTTCAATCACGATTTCGCCATATACTAAATCAGTATATTTACTTACTCCAGTAGTTGGCATATTTTGTCTAATAACATATGGAATACCACTACGAAGTTTCTCTTCAATTTCTTCTTTTGATAATTTTAAGCAATGTTTGTCATATTTTTTTACACCAGTTTCATCCGCAAGACTTTCTAATCGTTCTTTTGTACAAAAACAGTAGTATGCGGCACCTTTATCAACTAGTTCCTTGGCATATTTTAAATAAATTTCTTTACGTAGGCTTTGGACATATGGACCATATGGACCGCCTTCATTTGGCCCCTCATCAAAATATATCCCTGAACGTTCTAAAGTATCATAAATTACTTCTACTGCTCCAGGAACATAACGGTCCAAATCAGTATCTTCAATTCGTAAAATATATTCACCATTATTTTGTCTTGCAAATAAGAAACCATATAAAGCAGAACGAAGATTACCTAAGTGCATATATCCGGTTGGACTCGGCGCAAATCTCGTACGAACTTTCTTCATATTCACATCTCCTTAAAATTCTTAGCCTAAAAATATTATAACATATTTATTACAAGAATAAAATTGCTATTAAAAATTTTTATATTGTTAAATCTAAACTAGCTTCGTATAAGCGGCGATAGTAACCTTGTTTATTAATTAATTCTTGATGATTCCCTATTTCAATAATACCGTTGCGCCCTAAAACTACAATCCGATCAGCATTTTTAATTGTTGATAAGCGATGAGCAATGATAATAGTTGTTTTACCTTTAGCTAGTTCATCTAAAGATTCCTGGATTTGTTTTTCGGTAATATTATCTAGTGAAGATGTCGCTTCATCTAGAATTAAAATCTTTGGATTTTTTAAGAATATTCTAGCTATTGAAATACGTTGTTGTTGTCCACCGGATAATTTAACTCCCCGCTCGCCCACTAAAGTGTCATAACCATCTTCTAATGACATAATAAAGTCATGAATTTTAGCTTTTTTAGCCGCTTCCACTACCTCTTCAAAACTAGCATCTGGGCGACCATATAAAATATTATCTTTAATAGTTCCCCAAAAAATTACCACATCTTGTTGGACATGACCGATGGCTCGACGTAAATTATATACATCATAATCTCTAACATCAATTCCATCAACTAAAATTTTTCCTTCCTCAACATCATAAAAACGAGGAATTAATTTCGAGATCGTGGATTTTCCTACACCGGTTTCACCAACAATGGCAATCTTTTCACCTGGTTTGATTTTCAATGAGAAGTTGTTTAATACATGAGTTCCATCATGTTCATATTGGAAAGTAACATTTTGAAATTCAATTCTTCCTTCAAATTCTTCTTTGACAATTGCATCTTCTTTGCTTACAATTTGAGGGTTGATCATCATAACTTTATAAAATCTTTCGAATCCGGAAAAGCCTTGTTGTAGTTGTTCCATTGAATTAGTTAAACGAGCAATTGGTTTAATCAAAAAGTTAATGTATAGAAAATATGTTAACAAATCAGGATGGGCTAATTTATCTTGAGATACTAATAATCCACCAACCAATAATAATGTTAAATTGGCGATATTAATAAAGAAATCATTTCCTGTGCCAAATAACGCAATATGCTTAAAGACACTACGTCGACTATTACTATATTGTTGATTAATTTTATCAAATTTTTTTATTTCATATTCTTCATTAGTATAAGCTTTAGTTAAACGAATTCCGACTATACTACTTTCAATTTCAGCTGCTAATTCACCTTGGACAAGGCGATTTTGGCGAAAACTAGCCGTCATTTTTTGGCGACGTGATATTGAATAAGCTGCCATGCCTAATATAATCACAAAAACAATTAAAGTTAACAAAATATTTATTTGCATTAAAATAATAAAACTTCCAATGATCATAATTGTTGAGATAAATAAATCTTCAGGGGCATGATGAGCCATCTCAGAGACATCATGTAAATGACTGGTTAGATTAGTTAATAATTCTCCGGTTTTCTTATCATCAAAAAATTGATAATCCATTGTTTGAAATTTTTTAAATAGATCTTTACGCATATCAGTTTCAATGCGTATTCCCATTAAATGCCCATAATAACCAATGATATATGACAATATAAAACGAATAATATATAATCCAAGCATTGTTATGCAAAAGATATAAATCATTCGAAAATTCCCGTCAGGAATATAAACTTTTAAAATTCTATTAGTAGCAATTGGAAACACTAAATCAATTAAAGATAGGAATAGTGCCGAAATCATATCGATGATGAATAAACCAAGATGTGGCCTATAATAACTAACAAATTTCTTGAACATGTCACACCAACTCCCTTACTTCAGTTAAAAATACTTTATTATTATATCATGTTTTATAACAAAAGCCTAGTCTAAAATAAAAATAACACACTAGTAAACGTGTGCTATTTTAGTTATCTTTCTAATATTCTTCGTAAAAATTCATTAGTACGTGGATGTTGTGGCTTAGTAAATATTTGTTCGGGAGTACCTTCTTCAATAATTTGTCCATCATCCATATATATTACACGCGTAGCAACTTCTCTAGCAAAATCCATTTCATGAGTAACAACTACCATCGTCATTCTTGATTTAGCTACTTCTCGCATAACACTCAATACTTCTCCAACCATTTCTGGGTCAAGTGCTGAAGTTGGTTCATCAAATAACATTACCCGTGGCTCCATTGTCAATGCTCTAGCAATCGCTACGCGTTGCTTTTGACCACCAGATAAACGATTTACATCTTGATGGACAAAGTTTTCTAGACCAACTTTGGTTAAATAATAAATGGCTTTTTCCTTAGCATCTTTTTTGCTTAATCCCAAAACTTTAGTCGGCCCAATAAGACAATTATCTAAGACGTTGTAATTGTTAAATAAGTTAAAAGATTGAAAAACCATCCCGATTTTAGTTCGTAGTTTATTTAGATTAAATTGTGAATCTAAAATATTTTGATCCTCAAAATAGATATTTCCACTATCAGGTTCTTCTAATAAATTAATACAACGTAATAATGTTGATTTACCACTACCGCTTGCGCCAATTATGCATACTACTTCGCCTTCATAAATATTTAAGTCAATGTTTTTTAAGACTTGATTGTTGTGAAACGATTTGTTAAGTTTTTCAATTCGAATTAATGGTTTCATTTTATCACCTAATTAGAACTTGGTAACGGCTTACTTGGAACACCAATCTTTTGTTCTAAGTAACGCAACAACATTGATGTTGATAAAGTTAAAATTAAATAAATTGCCGCCGCAATCAACATTGACTCAACATATAAGTAGTATGTTCCCGCTGCAGATTTCATTACGGAGAATAAATCAAAGACTTGAATAATACTTAAAACGGCTGTGTCTTTAATATTAATGATAAACTCATTACCGATTGGAGCCATTGAGTTTTTCACAGCTTGAGGAATAATGATATAAATCATCGCTTTAGTTTTGCTTAAACCCAAACTGCGTGCGGCTTCCATTTGGCCTTTATCAAGGGATTGAATAGCCCCGCGAATTACTTCGGTTAAATATGCGGTAGTGTTTAAAGAGACGGTAAATAATCCGGCTTGCATTGGTGTCCATATTAACCCAAATTGATGAAAGGAATAATAAAAGATTACGGCTTGAACAATCATCGGTGTCCCACGAAAGACAGTTACATAGATTTTACTAAAAGTACTTCCAATCTTTTTTAATATTTTAACTATTAATTGATCACGTTTTTCAATTTTTAAGATTCTCAAATTTGCAAAAATTAATGCTAGAAAGAATCCGACGACTGTTCCAACTAAAGCTAATAATAATGTATTACCTATTCCAATTAGAATTTGGGTGAAATATTCTTTAATAATAATTTTAAAATTATCCATCATTCTTCATCACTAGCCGGTGCTTTCGCAATCGCTTCTTCCATTAAACGTTCACGCGTTTCTTGAGAAATTTTTGCTAAACTTTCATTTATTTTTTCACGTAATTTGTCATCACCTTTACGAACACCAATTGAGACAATTTCATCAATTTCAGATACTTCAAACTCTTCATTTAAACGGATAAATTTTAATTCCGGATTAGTGCTAACAATACTTAATGCTACTGGACGTTCGACAATTGTCACATCAGTAACTCCGCTTTTAACAGAGTAGATGATAGCCGGAACGTTATCTAATGGTTGTTGATATACTCCGCCGGCTTTTTGCGCTAATTGTTTAGCTAAATTATCATATAATGTTCCTTTTTGGCCCATTATTTTCGCTCCAGCAAAGTCACTAAACTTTGTAGCATTAGCAAAAGGACTATCAATTTTAACAATAACAACATGATCAGAACGATAGTATTCGTTAGTAAAATTAATACTACGTTTACGAACTTCAGTTGGACTCATCCCGGCAATTATAACATCAATTACTCCAGATTTTAAAGCAGGGATTAATCCATCCCAATCAATCATTTTAATCACTAATTCTAATCCCAAATCTTCGGCAATCATTTTAGCAATTTGAACGTCATATCCTTCAACATAGGCATTCATTCCATCTAATTTAACATTAGTATCAGTTTTTTCGGTTTCCATCCAATTAAATGGTGCATATCCTGCTTCTAATCCGACCACTAATTTTCCTTTGCTAAAATCAAATTGTGGTTCTTTATTACAACCAGTTAAACCAACAATTCCTAATAAAGCAACTAACATAAATAATAATTTTCTCATTTTCCTCACCTCATAACATATTTTTTTAAAATAAAAAAAGCGTCTTAGACGCTTCAGATTTTTAAAATATATAATAAATAGTAATTATTTTCATTATATATTTTAACAATCTTTAGCGCCTCTACTAATTTAACAATTAGTAGGAGTGTTATAGGTATTCCCTATAACCCCATAGGTATTTATGCCTAAATACCTATTCGGCGGTGATTACCTTTCATATGCTTCATCGCATGCCTGCTCCACATATTACTCTGATGCACCGCTGCCTCTAAATGATTGCCTATTAAATTGTATGATTTATGTTATCATATCTTCCTTAGCCTGTCAACATCATTATATATTAATCATAATGTAAATGTTTTCAAAATATTTTGTTTAATCACTAAATATATTCCCCATATGATTAAAATCATCGATAGTATTTGTGAAGATGATAAAGATAGAATAAATTGCCCCCGATCGTCGCCCCGTAAAAACTCAAAGATAAAGCGACTTATTCCGTATCCGAATAAATATAAAACTAAATTATTTTTTTGACGTCTATATATTATTAATGAACAAATAAATAATATCAATAAAACACAAGCCTCATAAAGTTGAGTTGGATGGACAGGATGATCTAAATGAGGAAATTTAACCGCAAGGAAAAAAGTTGTTTCTTTACCATAACAACAACCTTCAAGAAAACATCCAATGCGTCCAAAAAAATGACTTATTAATAAGGATGGAATGAAAGCATTAATTACTTTAGCACGGTATGCTTTTAGGTCATTTGTTTCTTTAATTTTATATAATACTCCAAATACAATACTTCCGCCAATAAATCCTCCTAAATACGTCGCTCCACTTAATCTAAAAGTCCCACTTTTTAAATAATCCCAAAAACTTTGAACTAACACAGCAAAAATGAAACCAAAAGCAACTGCAATTAAAATTACTCCAAAATATGTGTTTAAAACTTTTTTAGGAATTGATTGTGTCTTTAATAATTGATAAAAAACAATACTTCCTATAATTAATCCTATTAATATTGAAACTTCATATAAAGTTATTCCAAAAATAAGTTCGTATGGATACATATACATACCTCATAATTTATTCTTAATTTATATTATATCAATTTTTTATAGCTTAAACAAATAAAAAATGCCTCATTATGAGGCATTAAATTTTAAGGATTAATAATGATTCCAGCGGCATCATCTAAAATAATTTCTGGTAATTTACCATCCCAAGTATCATAATACAACTGTTTCAAAACAATTTCAGCAACCTGTGAAATTGTTAAATAACCATATTGACCGGTTGGATTTTCAGAAATTTGGGTTTCAAAAGTCGCTTTTTCTTCAGATGTTTTAAATTGACTTTCATACATTAATTTAATTGCATTAAATGTTACTGATTTTAATAACGCTTCCGCTTCGGCTTTTGCTTCAGCTTCGATTTTAATTCTTATTGCTTCGATCTCAGCTTGTAATTGTTTTGTTTTTTCTCTAATTAAGGCTGCTTCTTGTTCTTTTGTGGCGATTTCTTTTTGTTTTGCGGCGATTGCTTCATCTTCAAGAACCTTTTCAATCGATGGACCAGCATCAACATCACCAATAATAAATGATTCAACAGTAATTCCTAGTTTAGAAAGTTCCTCTTTTAATTCTTTTTCAACGCCAATTCTTACATCTACTAATCCACCTTTTAGAATCGTAAACACATCGTGTTTAACGCTATTATTTTGTAAAGATGAACGAATTTTGGCATACAGTATATCTTTTGAAGCGGAATTACCCCCAAAATTGCGATAAAACTTAAAAGCATTTTGAATTTCTACACGGTAATGCAATGTTACTTCATAAGTAATCCATTGACCGCCGCCATTTTCTTCAAATGTTCCGTCTTCATTTTCTTTTAAGATTTCCCCGGTTTGAGCGCCAACTTCAAAGTTTACTTCTCGTAAGGTAGTAGAAATTTTATAGACATTTGACCATGGAGCTTTAAAATGAAATCCTTCATATAAAGGAGTTTCTTGAATTCCACCTTTTAACGGATCATATATAATTCCTACTTCATTTCCAGCAATTTGAGCAAAACTAGTAAATAAAACAATTAATAATGCTAATGGACTTAAGGCTTGCCATTTATTTAATTTCCAATAACGATTGCGACCCTTTCCACTATAACCTAATATGATAAACAGCAATACCATTAATCCAATTGCTAATAAAATAATTCCCATTTTTCTCTCCCTTTAAAAAATATTTTTTTATATATTAATAACTCCTAGTTAATCTAGAAGTCATTTATTTTTAGGAACAAAACCATATAATTTGCGTAATGCAAAGTGTTTAATCCGAACTGGCAAAAGTTTAGCAAAAAATCCAAATAGTTTATATTTTGTTCCGATAACTTTATATAATGGTAATCGACGTTTTTTAAGCGTATTATAGATTACTTTCGCTGCATTATCTGGACTCATTCCATTTTGCTCATCTTTTTCCATAACTGCTACTGATTTTTGAATTCGTTCGCCATAATGCTTGCTTTCAATTTGATTTTTTTTGCGATTATGAGTAAAGTCAGTTTTTATATCACCTGGCAAAAAAGTACACACTTGAATATTGAAAGGAGCCACTTCAATATTTAATGCCTCTGAAAAAGAGTTGATTGCGGATTTGGTAGCACTGTAAAATGCTTGAAATGGTAGTGGAAAGATGGCAGCAGCGGAACTAATATTAGCTATTTTTCCACCGCCTTGATTACGCATAATTGGAATAACAGCTTTAGTTGTATTAAATGTGCCAAAGAAATTTACTTTAAAATTGTATTCAGCATCTTCTAACAATGTGTCTTCAATGGCCCCAGATATACCCATTCCAGCATTATTTATTAAAATGTCAATGCGTCCTTCTTTTTCAAAAATACTATCAATAGCTTGTTTAATCGATTCGAAATCACAAACATCGCCGATAACGTGATTAATTCCTTCTTCATTAAAACTTCTTCGGGAAATACTATAAACAGTATGTCCTAAATCGCGATATAGACGCGCCGTAGCAAGCCCGATCCCAGAACTTCCTCCGGTAATTATAACAACCATTATAATCCCTCTTCATTAATTTCTGGTAAATTATTTAATACATTCACGATAATATCCATAGCTTTATCCATTAATTCTTTCGTATGAGTAGCAGTATAACTTGTACGAATTAAACATTCTCCTGGAGGAGTGGCTGGTGGTAATACTGGATTTACATAAACACCATTTTTGAATAATTCATTACATGCAACCATAGTACGAATCGGAGTATAAGTATAAATAGGAATAATAGGTGTTTCGGAATCACGAATTTTTAATCCACGCGCTTTTAGACCTTTACGGACATAATCAGCAATATCACGTAATGCTTGAACACGTTCAGGTTCACGTTTTAAAATGCGTAATGCCGCAAGAGCAGCAGCAGTATTAGCTGGTGTAATAGCAGCACAGAAAATATATGGACGAGAATTATGACGAATATAATCAATTACTTCGGCTTTACCAACGACATATCCACCAAGACTAGCTAATGATTTGGAGAATGTTCCCATAATAATATCAACTTCATCTTCAAGTCCAAAATGTTCAGCTGTTCCACGTCCGGTTTTACCTAAAACTCCAAAACCATGGGCATCATCAATCATTACTCTAGCCCCATATTTTTTTGCTAAAGCTACGATTTCTGGTAATTTGCAAATATCTCCCCCCATACTAA
The DNA here is from genome assembly GCA_001512985.1 of Acholeplasmatales bacterium DTU056. Lineage (GTDB taxonomy): Bacteria > Bacillota_I > Bacilli_A > ML615J-28 > CAG-698 > DTU056. The sequence continues at coordinate 29,511 of LFRX01000026.1, read as the reverse complement.
ATACGCCGTCAGTAACAATTAGTTTGCCTTTATTTGGGTCAGCTGCTTGTAATTTTCGTTCTAAATCTTCCATATCACTATGATTATATCTAATCATTTCCGCATAACTCAATCGACAACCATCATAAATACTAGCATGGTTTTCTTTATCGCAAAAGATAAGGTCATGACGTCCAGCAATGGCAGAAATAATACCTAGGTTAGTTTGATAACCTGTACTAAAGATTGTACAATCCTCTTTATGTAAAAATTCTGCTAATTCTCTTTCAAGTTCACGATGCAAACTTAAAGTTCCATTTAAAAAGCGTGACCCTGATACCCCTGTCCCAAATTCTCTTACTGCATCGATTGATGCTTGAATAACTTCTGGATGCGAAGTCAAACCTAAATAGTTGTTGGAGCCGATCATGATAACTTCTTGCCCTTCCATAGTTACCACGATATCTTGACGAGAATTCAACTCATGAAAATATGGATAATATCCACCTTCACGAGCTTTTTTTGCAGCATCATACGTAAAACATTTTTTAAAAATATCCATTTGCATCTCCTCTTTCTTATTATTTGCACTCACATATTATAATATATTTTATCACTATTGGCAATAAAATGCAGAAGAAATTTTGGTCTTAAATGAATAAGAGGCCTAGTCTGGCCTCTTATTTTTTATAATATTTATTTTAAATCGATTCAATTAAACTTTGATATTCTTGAATAGTATATCTTCTTCCACACTCCGTAAGTTTAATCAAACCGTCTTTCATAATCACATACCCATTTTTTTGCGCATAATTTAGTATCTTATCAAGTTGTTTGTTCGTCCAATTTAAGTGTTCACAAATAGTTTTTAGACTTGCTTCTTCGCTTTCAATTTGCGTATCTTCATGATTATATAAATGGAATAATAATGCATGTAGAATATAAATGCGTTTTTGTTTGGCGCGATTAATTAAAGTCATAATAACGCCATGTTTTGGACTAACTAATAATGTCATTAAAAATACTACTCCCGTAACGGTACTAATTGTACCAGCAATTGATATATCGAAAAGTGACGCTACTTGGAAGCCTACAACAGCATTAACTATTCCAATTCCACCAGCAATAATTAACATTTTCTTTAAATCTTCGGTTATTAAATAGGCAGTAATTGGCGGTCCAACCATTAGCGAAATTACTAAAATTGACCCTACTGCATTAAAGGCACTAACAGCAGTAATAGAAACAAGCCCCATAAATAAGTAATTAATTAATATTGGACTAAAACCTAATATTACTGCTAGAGATTGATCAAATGTAGAAAGTTTTAGCTCTTTATAGAAAATGATAATAAATGTAATATTTAAAATTAAAATCAATAACATCACATAGATGGATTTAGCCCCAAAGTCAATACCAAATAACACTAATCTATCAAACGGCGCAAACGCCAATTCTCCTAACAATACAGAATCCATATCTAGATGGACATTTGAAGCAAATTGTGAAATTAACACCAATCCAATACTAAAAAGTAATGGAGAAATAATCCCGATGGCAGAGTCACTTGAAATTATTCTTGTTTTGGTTAAGGCATCAGTTAAAAATACCGTTAAGATTCCCACTAACGCTGCCCCAAAAATTAATAAAAATGAATTTATATTATGAACCACAAAAAATCCTAACACAATCCCCAATAAGATGGTATGTGATATAGCATCACTTAACATCGCTTGTTTTTTTAACACTAAAAATACTCCAAGCAGTGAACAACATAAGGAGACTAATATGGCAATAATTTGAACTTCTAATCCTGGATTCATTCTTGCGCCTCCTTATAATAATCAATAAGTTTTCTACCTTCATTAGTTAACACATATTCATTATTTTGTATTGCTAAATAATTTTTCTTTGTTAAGAATTGTAATGCTTCAATAGGTAGACTATTTATCTCACTATTATTAAGCCATTGATAAGCAATTATTTTGTGATTATTGATTTTGTTTTTTATTTGACGCCATATAATACCTCGTTTTGAACCAAATAAAATACTTAAGATTGTAATAACGCTTAAAACGATTACAATAATAGCTCCTGTAGGCATTTTGGGACTTATCGCACTAATTATAGTTCCAAAAAATCCAGATATAGCGCCGAATAAACCGGATAAAACTACCATTATTGATAGCCTATTTGTCCATTGACGAGCACTTACTCCAGGGGAAACTAATAATGAACTGATTAAAATTACCCCAACACTTTCAAGACCAATAATAACTGTTAATACTATTAGTCCGGAAAATAATAAGCTAATGTATTTATTATTAAAACCTAATGCTTGACTAAACTCCGGATTAAAGACAAATATTTTTAATTCTTTCCAAAATAAAATTATTAATAATATCACAAGAATTGATATTGATAACATTAAATATACATCATGAGGAAGCATTGTAGATGCTTGCCCGAAAATGAAATTGTTTAATCCTGCCTGACTAGCTGTTGGTGTTTTTTGAATAATTGTCATTAATACTAGACCAAAACCAAAAAAACTAGATAATACTAAGGCTAAGCTCGAATCAAATTTTACTTTGGAATATTTTTTAATTATATTTGTTAATCCAATGGCAATTAACCCAAAAAATAATGCTCCAAGCAATAGTAATTCTAAATTTTTAACTTTAATAATCATAAAAACCAATACAATTCCCGGCAACGCCGCATGTGATAGAGCATCCCCTACAAGAGCTTGCTTATTTAAAGTTACAAAACTACTTAACAGTCCACTTGCAATCCCTAATAAAATAGTACCTAAGGCAACAATTCTAAATGTATAATCACTAAAAATTAATTCTAACATTTAAATGGCTCCTTTAGAGTAAGATTGTGCCGGGATTTATATGTTTTTTCTATATTTGCTTCAGTAAAGACATCTTCAACTGGACCATAAGCAATAATTCTAGTGAATATTAATCCAACCCAATCAAAATATTGTTTCACTGTTTGTAAATCATGATGAACTACAATTACTGTTTTTCCTGCTTTTACTAATTCTTTCAAAATATTAACAATTTCTTTTTCAGTTTTAGCATCAACACCTTGAAATGGTTCATCTAATAAATATATTTCAGCTTCTTGCACTAAGGCTCTTGCCAAAAATACTCGTTGTTGTTGTCCGCCAGATAATTCACTGATTTGTCGATCCATAAAATCTTCCATACCAACTTTTTTGATTGCTTCTTTTGCAATCCTAACATCTTCTTCAGTTGGTCGTTTAAACCAGCCAAGTTTTCCATATCTTCCCATTAAAACAACATCTAACACATTAGTTGGAAAATCCCAATCGACCGAACCTTTTTGAGGAACATAAGATATCTTTTTTAAATACTCTTTTAATGGTGTATTAAAAAACAATACTTTTCCTGAAATTGGTTTTACAATCCCAAGCATTGCTTTGATTAATGTCGACTTTCCTGCTCCATTTGGACCAACTACTGCCATCAATACCCCTTTTGGTATCTTTATATCAATATCCCATAAAACGGGTTTAATATCATAAGCAACCGTTAAATCTTCGATTTCAATAGCATATGGTTTATCATTCATCTTTTAAACCTCCTACAATCGCAATTATATTGGCTTTATATGCCCCAATGTAAGTACCTTCGATCGTATTTTTATTTCCAAGCGAATCTGAATACAATTCACCACCAATTTTAACATTAAAACCTCTTGATAATACTGCTTTTTGTAAAGCCTGCACAGTCTTTACTGGTACTGAATTTTCAATATAAATCGCCTTAATTTCTCTTTTTACAATAAACTCCGCTAGTTCCGATATTCTTTTAATACCAGCTTCATCTAAACTGGACAATCCTTGTAGCCCAATAACTTCAAATCCGTATTCTCTTCCAAAATAATTAAAAGCATCATGGGCAGTAATTAATACTCGTGATTGTTCAGGAATCTTACTAATTTCTTCTCTAATAAATAAATCTAGTTCATTTAATTGTGTAAAATATTTATTTTTGTTATCCAAATAATAATCAAAGTTTTCAGGATCCATATCTTGTAATTTTTCGCATACTAATGTTGCGGCTTTTTTCCATAAAGTCACACTAAACCAAATATGGGGATCAACTGCTTGATCTTCTAAATAAATTAATTCATCCATAGTATAATGAGCCCCAATTTCAAGATAATTTTTATCAATTTTATCTAAATTACTAAATACTTTTTCCATTTTACCTTCTAAGTGTAGTCCATTAAAAATAACTAGATCGGCTTGTTGGATTTTGCGAATATCACCAGCAGTGGCATTGTATGAATGAGGATCAATTCCTGGCCCCATTAGCTCATACACGTGAACTTTTTCCTGACCAATGTTACGGGCTAAATCTGCTATTATCGCTGTTGTTGTCACAATATTAATTTTAGATTTATCATAATAATAATCATCTACTTGACATCCCCCTAAGAAAATCCCAATTATGATTATTAATAACACTATTTTTATCTTTGGCATTGTAAATCACCTCAAGTTATACCCATTTACCATAAATCGATGTGGCAATTTTTTTAGTAATTTTCATTTTATTTTTATCTGTTATTAATATATTATTTTCTAAGTCGATATGTTCGATATTAATGACATCGCCGATTGATAAATTATTTTTATTTAGAAAACTAGTCACATCTTTTTCATCTTGAAATCTTTCAATTAAAAAACGTCCTTTTTTGGGTTCATCGATCATAGTTTGACTAGAAAACTCTCTTAATTGACCTGATTCAGTTGGAATCGGATTGCCATGTTGGCAATGCATTGGTTCATTTAGATATCGATATAATGCATCTATAATTTTCTTACTACTAGCATGCTCTAACAACTCTGCATCCTGATGAACTTCATTCCAATCAAATCCAAGTTTTTCCGTTAAAAACACTTCCCAAACCCGATGGGCTCTAATCATCCTAATTGCTTCTCTTTTTCCAACCTCAGTTAATTTAACACCTTTATAAGGATAATATTCTACAAACCCCTTTTGTTCTAACTTTTTTACCATTTCAATTATTGTTTGATTTGAATGATTAAGTCGTTTAGCTAATGTAGTCGTTTTAACTAATTCTAATGAATTTTCGATTGTTAAAGTATAAATCAATTTAATATAATCTTCTTCAGCTCGAAACATTATTTCACCTCATAAAGTTAAGGTTAACCTTAACTTTATATTATCATATATTTTTATTACTATCAAGTAAATTGATATTTTTGCTATTAATAGAAATATGAAAAAAGATCATAATTAATCTATTTACCAAAATTAAAATTGAATATTATATATGTCTATTAAAAATAAAAAAGCATCTCTAGAAATTAGTTAGAGATGCCATGTAATAAACTTTTTTAATATAATTTCACTCTAAATTAACCGCTCTTGCTATACGTTCTACATATCCAATCATTGTCCCATTATATTATCTCGATACAACTCCTGAAAACTAGAATTTTTTACTCCGCCTTCTCTGTGAGAATATCCAACTATTCCGCCAGCAAAACCAACACTTTCAATATAAACTAAAACTTTATGATTATCGATAGTTTCAATTGCTTTACCTAATAAATAATTAAATTCATTATAGCCAGCAATTCCACCAGCAAATACTCCATATGTAAAAATTGTTCCTTGTTTTTTCCTTTTTCATAATATCCCCCGCCTTTTATTATACTTAATTATACTATAATCATAATGTTGTTTATTATATTATAATATTTTGTTTTGGAACACTGTTTGATTAGATATTTTTATACTTTCTAATCGAAAGTAATTTTAATCAACTATTAAATAATACAATGACGATAAATCCTTATATTTTCACAAAGTATTTTTTATTAAAAATTATCTATGTATTCTTATTTTTCATAAGAACATTTCGCTTACATTAATTCTCTAAAATATATAAAATTGTTCCGATAATTATTGCTAAGACTGCCAAACATATTGCTAGAGTGTTAAGTACTACTGATTCTTTATATCTCGAATGTTTTCTTTCATCTTTACTTATAATTAATCCAGCAATTCCCATTCCTAATCCAACT
>LFRX01000026.1:17034-23423 GCA_001512985.1 Acholeplasmatales bacterium DTU056 | reverse complement strand
AAATAACAGATGTAGATGTTTTTGAGTATTACTATATTCATTATTGAGAGCAACTTTTTTAATTTTCCCGAATATATTTTTTTAAAACAACAACATCTCCTTGTGATGCTACAAAATCTACTAAGTCCCTTCTTAATTTGATAGATTCCACCATCTTCATGAATTTCAATAATTTCATTGGTCACATTCGTAATTATAGCCATACATATCCTCCCACATATAATATCTAGGGGAATTATAGCATAATTAATATATAATCAATTTTTATAAAGAAAAACCATTTTTTGAGAATTAATAATATTAAACTTTTAATTATTATTTAAAATTTTAATTTCATTATTCAATTAAAAATACAAAAGGTAGAGATATATTTCTATTCTCTACCTAATACTTACCAATAATTGCATTTATACGATTACTTTTGTTGGTCTAAAGCTAAAAATATTGCTTGTTTTAAACTTGTAAGACCATCAGTTGTCGGATTATATAACATTTTCACTGGTTCAATTAATGGTTTATATCCAATCCCATCTAAAAAGTCTGATATTTGTTTGATGCTTTGACCTCCCCAGCCATAACTTCCAAAAGCAATGTACTGCAAATCTACTGGAGCAAGTCCTTTTAAATAGTAAAGGAATCCAGCAATTTTTGGTAACATGTTGTTGTTTAATGTAGAGGAGCCAACGGCTAAATATTTTGCATCAACGATTTCAGTAATAATATCAGAATCTTCTGTATTGTTTATGTTATATAATCGAACTTCAATGCCTTTTTCCATAAATGCTTCCATAATATTGCGAGCCATTACGTCAGTATTTCCCCACATAGAGTCATAGACAACAATTGCTTTTTCTTTTTTACGAGAGTTTAATAAATCATCATATAAAGCAAGAATTTCTTTTAGATTATCTTTCCAAATAACTCCATGAGCTGTCGCAATCATTTCAATATCAAAATCTTTAATTAAATCATTATACTTATTAGCTTGTTTTGTATATGGTAACACGATATTTGCATAATATTTTTTAGCTTCGTGAATAATCGTTGCTAAATCATTTCCAGAATCGAATAGTTTTGCTGTGGCATAATGTTGCCCATAAATATCATTACTAAATAATATTTTTTCTTCTGGAATATATGTTACCATATTATCTGGCCAATGAACCATTGGTGCTTGAATAAACTGTAAAGTTCGTTTTCCAATTGATAACGTGTCATTTGTTTTAACTGGAATAATTGGAATATCGCCATAAATGGCATTTAAAATTTTTACTCCGTTTGGACTGGAACAATAAACTTTAGCATTTGGGGCTAACTCCAAAATTTTTGGTAATGAGCCACTATGGTCAGGCTCACCATGATTAGAAATTATTACTTCAATTTTACTTGGATCAATTACTGAAGAAATTCTAGCAATTAATTCTTCAGTAAATTCTGCTTTAACATTATCAATTAAAGTAATTTTTTCATCCAAAATTAAATATGCATTGTAAGTTGTTCCTTTATCAGTAGAATATCCATGGAATAAGCGTAAATGCCAATCGATCGCTCCAACCCAATAAATTCCTTCGCGAATTTTATATGCTATCATTAATCCACCTTCTATTTAACTATTTCAAATTCTTCTTTTCCAGCTCCACATTCAGGACATACCCAATCATCTGGTAAATCTTCAAATGGTGTTCCTGGTGCAATGTTTTGTGTTGGATCACCTTTTGCTGGATCGTAGACATATTCGCAAATAATGCAAACATATTTATCCATATTTCTTCCTCCTTTTTTTATTTTATATCTCTATTATATCTTAAAAAGGAGGAATACTCAATAGAATATTAAATTTATGCTAAATTATCCCAATTTGGCAAGTTCAGCTAAAAATTTTTGAACGTCTTCGTCAGTTCCATCGAATTCGAATTTTGCTAAAATTGGAACATTATACATTTCAGATATTACATCAGCCGCCATTGCAAAAGCATCCCCATAACCATAGTCACCACTTGCAGCAACACCACGCAAATTATGCGCATTATTTGATAAAAACTCTTCTACTTCGGCTGGTAATTCACCATATCCATCAGTATAAGTAACTAATACAAATTCTTCATTGACTTTTTCAGTACCGTCTTTTATTTGCATTACATCACTTAAACCCAATTTATTTACAAACATTTCAACATTCCCTGTTCTAGTAGCATATACAACTTTCATATTATATTATCCTCCTTAATATTCTTTGATTTTTTTACATGACAATTTTATCACTTATTAATAAGGCGTGCAATTAATATGATTCTCCTCAACCCTTATTCTCCCTCGAAAATAAAACATGATAATGATTTATTAGAAGGTCCATCAATACAAGTACCGTCATATTTAAAACGTGACCCATGACATGGACAATCAAATGTTTTAGAAACATTATTATATAATAACGAACATCCCATATGCGGACAAGTAGGCTTAACTAAGTAAATTTTATGATTTGAATCTTTAAATATTCCATATTTTCGTCCATCAATTTTTGCAATTTTTCCTTCATTCGGACCAATTTCGATGTCTTTTATTTGATTAACTAACTTACTTGAAATATATGTTTTAATCATTTTTAAGTTATATTTTAAAGTTTTACTCAATAGTAATTTCCTATTAGGATTAAATATATCTTCATATTTGACATATCCATTAACAATTAAATCTGTTAATATTAAACTGGCTAATACACTATGACTTAGCCCCCATTTATTAAATCCAGCAGCCATATAAATGTTTGTATTTTTTATTCGTCCAATAAAAGGAATTAAATCACAAACTTGATAATCCTGAGTATACCATTCATATAAATATTCAGTTATTTGTAAATGGTCTTTACCAAATTGTTTTAAATCGTTAATCTCTTCTTCAAAATCATTCATTTTACTACTATCGCGACTGTTCCCCGCAAGTATAATATATTTTTCATTATCTTTATATCCATATCGTATCGAACGAGCAGGGTTTGCAATGTTAATAAATATTTCATTATCAAGATTTAATGTATCAATTGCTTTGCCGACTACTACATAACTTATTGAAGGAATTAATTTGGTGAAATAAAAATTAAAGCCTCGATATACTGGATAGTGGCTTGCACTAATCATTTGCTTGGCCTTTATAATAAATCCTTCCGTAGTAACCGCTAGAGGTTCTAGTTGAGTAATTGTTTTCTTTATTTTGGTGTTTTCGTAAATACTAACTTTTTGCTCATCAAGTTTTGCAAGAATATGATCTAAAAATTTAACCACGTTAAAAGCAATTTGGTTAGGGATTTTTAATGCTTGATAATTATTAGTTCCAATAGTAATAGTTTCTTTTAAATAAGGTATTTCTAGCATTTGATAAGCTTGCTCTTCATTTTTTAACATTTGCAATTCATTATCATCCATAGCAAATAATGTCGCATTTACAATTTCCATATCGCAATCGATTTGTTCATTAGTGATTAACTCTTTTAAATAATTTACCGCTAATTGATTTGCTTTATAATATTCTTTTGCAATTGTTTTACTATGCATATTAATTAAATCATAATAAATATATCCATGTTGTGAGGTAACTTTTCCAGTTGTATGTCCTGTCGTATTATGATACAACTTATTTTGATCGACGATTACGATTTTATCAAAATACTTTTGTAAATGATAAGCCAACAATATTCCGCAAATCCCTCCGCCAATAATTAATATATCAACATCTAGATTTTTATCTAACTTAGGATAATTTGACTTTTTTGAAAAATCTAACCACAAAGTTTTGTTCATTTTTTCCACCTCTTTGTTAGTTTTTTCTAAAGTTAATGGTTTATACATAATGCATATATTTCTCATAATTATGATTATTTTAGTAGAATAATATTGTTAGTAAGACTTACTACCAAAGGAGTTTTTAAATGAAGAATTTAATTAACGAAATATCATCATACATACAAATGTATACAAATGATAAAATTAATTGGTACCTATGGAGTAAAGAAGCTTTTAATAAAGCAATGCAAGAAGACAAACCTGTATTCGTTTCAATTGGCCATAGGACATGTTTTCGGTGTTTTAAAATGCATCAAGAAACATTTTTAGATGAAGAAATTGCTTCATTTATTAATGAACATTTTATCGCTATTATTGTTGATAAAGATGAGCGTCCGGATATTGCAATGTTATATTCACAAATAAGTTATCAGTTTTTTCAAAAAAATGGTTGGCCATTGAATTTAGTTTTAAATGCGGAACAACAACCATTTTTTATGGCAAATTATTTGCCAAGACAGTCTTTTTACAATACTTTGCAATCAATTATTTATTACTGGAATAATGCGAAAGATGTTTTAGAGAAAATTGCTAAAAGTACTGTGACTCTTGAAAATAATTCTCATATATCTTTTAAATGGGATAAATCAATTATTAATGAAACCNNGAAAATTATGATGAACAAATTGGAGGATTTTTTATCCAACCCAAACTCCCCCTTCCGCATTTCTCTCTCTTCCTACTTACTGTTTTTAAAGCCACCGATAATCGTAAAGCTTTAGATATCGGCTTTAATACTCTAGAAAAAATGTATTTTAGTGGGATTTATGATCATCTAAATGATGGCTTTTATCGTTTAAGTATAACTCAAGACTTGCATTCCCCTTTACTTGAAAAAGCATTAACTGATAATAGTCTCCTGGCCATTTGTTACTTACATTACTATTGGGAGACTAAACATCTTTTATTTAAAGAAATTGCCTTAAAACTTATAAAATTTATTGAAAATAATTTTAGTCAAGGGCTTCTTTGGGATAACAAAGTTTTTGTAAATATTAACTCAGAAGATGAAATTTCTTACTTTTGGACTAAAGATGAACTTCAAGGGATTTTATCCGATGATGAATATCATCTTTTTAAGCAATATTTTACTTTAGTTCCTCATTATAAAAACCATAATGTTTATCATTTATACCAACACCAAATAGAAACTCCTTGTGATAAAATAAAAGTCAATTTAATTAAAGAAAAATTAACTGCTCATTTACAAACAAAAGCAACAATTGTAAAAAATAATATAATTAATATTTCACACAATGCTAATTTTTTATGGTTATATGTTCTTGCTAGTATAATCTTAAAAGATGAATCCTATTTATCAAAAGCCCAAACTTCTTTAAATCACTTACTTAACTATTTTAACCAAACCAAAAATAAACAAATTATTACTTTAGATGATTATGCGTTTTTAATTAATGTTTTAATCGAAATGTTTAATGTTACTAATGAAGAACAATATTTAACATTAGCAATTAATTTAAGTGATGAAATGATTAAAACTTTTTACGATGAGAAAAACGGAAACTTTTATTATACGTCGTTGCAAGATGACTGTGTAATGAGACCTAAAGTAACAGAAGATTTAATTACAATTAGTGGCAACTCTATGGCTTTACATAATCTAATACGTTTAAAAGGCCTAACAATTGACTTAGGTTATAATCGGTTAATTAAACAAAGTTTAAATGCTTTAGCGTTAAATATTTATAATCGCCCAATATCATATCTATTTTTGCTTACTAGTCAAATAATTGATCGATATATGTATTTAGATGTTTTAGCAATCTGTGAAAATGAAAAACAACGAAAAACTTTAAAAGACACTATCTATGAAACATATAATCCATTTGCAATTGTCAATGTTTTTAACTTTAATCAAATTCGCAATTCCAAATACTTTAATGATTATGAAATTAACTCTCCATTTGTTATATACATTTGTGAACATCATTCTTGCTTAGATCCAATTGTAGACTTTGAAGAAGCACTTATTATACTAAAAGAATTACTTCGGTAATTCATATTTTTATTTAATATTCATATAATTTAGTAAAAATAGAAATGAGGGATAGTTATGGAAATTTATGTTGTCAAGAGCGGCGATAGTTTATACAAAATAGCCCAAACATTTGATGTTAATATCAATTCATTAGCTTCAATTAATGGACTTTCTTTAGAAACTCCATTAGTAATAGGGCAAGCTTTATTAATTCCCAAAATGGGAACTTTTTATACTGTTAAAGAAGGGGATACACTTTTTAAAATCGGGAGAATGTTTAATGTAAATTATGAAACTATTGCTAAAGCGAATAATTTAGCAGTATTAGATGCATTAAAAGTGGGAATGAAATTATTTATTCCTCCACGTGATAAAACGGAGATAGAAACGAATGCTTATGTTGAACCGCTAACTGATCCAGTCAGTCAGGAATTAATTGATGAAGTAACAAATAAGGTCCCTTATTTAACTTATTTATCGCCATTTAGTTTTCAAATAAAACGGGATGGAACTTTACAAGATCCACCTTTGAATAATTTTGTAGAAATTGC
>LFRX01000026.1:0-17023 GCA_001512985.1 Acholeplasmatales bacterium DTU056 | reverse complement strand
CTAGCAGAAGTGATATTGACTAATCCTTCTTTACAAGATAAATTAATTTCAGAAATTATCACCAAGGCTAAAAACTTATTAGTAACTGATGTTCATTTTGATTTAGAATTTATTCCACCATATTTACGAACTAATTATTTAACTTTCTTACAAAAAGCTAAAACACGTTTAAACCAAAATGATTTATTAATGTCAGTAGCATTAGCCCCAAAAATTAGTGCTACCCAAGTCGGCGAGTGGTATGAAGCCCATGACTATGCCAGTATTGGGCAGATTGCGGATTTTGTAGTGATAATGACATATGAATGGGGTTATGTGGCTGGACCACCAATGCCTGTCTCACCACTTCCTGAAGTCCGCAAAGTTATTGAATATGCCCTAACCGTAATCCCAAGTAATAAAATTATGCTTGGTCAAAACTTATACGGTTATGATTGGACTTTACCATATACAGAAGGAACATATGCCACGACTTTAAGCCCTCTTGGAGCAGTTGATTTAGCTAGAAATGTTGGTGCAACAATTAACTATGACTATTCCCAACAAGCCCCATATTTCAATTATTATGATAATAATAAAAATGAACATATCGTATGGTTCGAAGATGTTCGTTCCATTCAAGCCAAGTTTGATTTAGTTAAAGAATTAAACCTTCGTGGTATTAGTTACTGGAAATTAGGCTTTCCTTTCCCACAAAACTGGGTCCTATTAGAAGATAATTTCATTATTAAAAAACGATAAAAGAGCCAATTTTGGCTCTTTTATCGTAAATCATCAGTAGTTATCATATCAATCCCCATTTTAGCAAATTTTTGTGCTAATCCTTCATCATTTACTGACCAGCAATTTACTAATACATTATTTTGATGAGCAAGATTGATTATTTCTTGAGTAACTAAAGAATAATGTAAATCAAGCGAAATATTATTATAAAAAGCAAACTCTAAATTAGTATTATTTAAAGGTTGGCTGGCACCAAGTAAAAGTTGTAATTGAAGATTTGGATAGTAATTTCTTAAGTATTGTAAAACATTAGTCATCGATGTTAAAATAATCGCTTGATCTAATGCATCATGTTCTTCGATTAATTTAATTAATTTATCAACATTTGTACAATCATTATTATTAATACCTGTACTCCATTTTAACTCAATTAATGGAGTCACTTGATATTTTTTGCAAAGTTCTAAGTATTCTTGTAATGTAGGAATTTTTCCGCTTAAAACTCGTTCCCCTATTTTCTGAGTCAAAACAATGCTTTTTAATTCTTCTAGTGTCATATTTTCTACAATCTCATCTCTAAGTGCAAGGCGTTTCAAATCAGGATCATGAAAAATAATAAATTGCAAATCTTTAGATACTCTTACATCACACTCTAAAGCTTGATATGATCTTCTTATTCCCTCTAAAAAAGCTTCAATAGTATTTTCTACTCCTACACCACGACTTCCACGATGGCCTACATAATATTTATCATTTTGTTTCATATTTTCTCCTCTAAAATTATTTCCGTTATATAATTTAACGGAATTTTTTTATTATTAATAATTATCATTTTATAAACAGTATCCACTTTACTAATAATTCCTGACACTTTATAAATATAACCATCATCATAATACTTAATCGAAACTTCTTGCTTGCTGGCAAGTGCTTCATACAACTTTTCATTTAACTCTTCAAAATATTCACTAGCAAGAACTGGCCTAGCTTGTTTGTTTTTTTGTAAAACAACTTTCTCTAGGGCTTCATGATATCCTGTTAAGGCATCGAAAGGTTGCCATTTTCCTTTCCTATTCCGCATTATGTCCTCCGATTAATTTATTTCGCTCCAACTGAGTTCCCACCTCAGTATGGCTTACCGCAAGATTAACTGCATTTTTACCATAACGAGCCTTAATTTGGCCGATTGCCTCTAATAAGCGGCGCTCTTTTTCAATCTTTTCAGAATCTGTAAATAGCGAAGTTTGCACATAATTTTCATTTGATAATTTCCCGACCCGAATTTGAATTTTACGAATTGGGATATCTTGAACATATTGATAATATAACTTTTTAAAAGCCTCAAAAAGAACAGTACGACTATTAGTTGGACTAGGAAGTGACATTTGGCGGCTAAAGCCACCTCCTACTTTACTAGTATAACTTATGCTTAAATGAATTAATTGACATTGTAATTTCTTCATAACTAGTTCAGTAGCTAAATCGTCAATCATTTCTAAAAGAATTACTTCTATCTCTTTATAGTTATAATCTCTAAATAACACTTGCCCATAACCTAATGATTTATTAGTTGGCTGATAATTTCTTACTTCTTTGACAGTTGAATGATCTATTCCATAAGCATGTTCATATAATTCTTTTCCAAGAATTCCAAATTCTTCTTCTAATATTTCTTGAGGTGTATTCGCTAGTTCTCTTAAAGTGTAAATGTTCATTTTATTAAGACGTTTTTCAATTCCCGTTCCGATTCCCCAAATTTTATTTAACGGATGATAATCCCACATTTTTTCAATAAATAATTCTTGATTTAAGTATGCTATTCGATTTGGCATATTTTTAGCAAGACAATCTAAAGCAACTTTTGCTAAAAACATATTGTCACCAATACCACATGTAGCTTCAATTTTGGTAGTATGGTATATATCATCAATTATCTTTTTAGCAATCCCTTCAATAGGTAGTTTATAGTAATTCAAATAACTTGTTAAATCTAGAAAAGCTTCATCAATACTATAAATATGAATATCTTCTTCGGAAACGTATTTTAAATAAATCTCATATACTTTTGAAGAAAACTCAATATATTTTTTCATCCGAGGTTTGGCAAAAATAATATCAATTTCTTTAGGTAATTCAAAAATTCGGCAGCGGGATTTAACTCCTAATTTTTTTAATTTTGGAGTTACTGCTAAAACAATTGAACCTTCACCACGTGATACATCCGCAACCACCAAATTAGTTTCTTGAGGATCAAGTCCACGTAAAATACATTCAACTGACGCATAAAAACTTCGTAAGTCAATACATAGTACTTTCACTTGTCCTCACCTCTTTTCTAACTTAATTTTAACATACTAATAATTATTTTGTCTATTTGAAAAAATTTCATTTTTATTATTTTTTTATTAATAATTTTTATACTTTATGAAAAAAAAGAGCTAGAATATCTAGCTCTTAACCCCAAATTAAATAAACTAATATCGATCCCACAGCAACAGCAGTTAAAGTAAATGGAATCCCTAGTTTCATAAAATCCCATGTTTTTACTTCATAACCATCGCGACGTAAAATTCCGATGCTAGTGATGTTTGCGGAAGCGCCGATTGGTGATAAGTTGCCACCCAAAGTCGCTCCAATAATTAATCCAAAAAATAAAACATATTGAGCATTCCCTGTTAGATTCAAAGAAACTGTAATTTGATCAACAACAGGTAACATTGCCATTACATATGGAATATTGTCGACGAATGCCGAGATTAAAACAGAACCCCAAACAATTAATAAAAAGGCTAACAAAACATTTTGCCCACTGACTTTGATAAAGAAATTACTAATGTCTTGAATAACACCTACAAGTTTTAAACCAGCGATTATTACAAATAAACTTGCAAGTAAAATAACTGTTTCATAATCAATTTCTGAAAGAGATTTTGCAAATACTTTGAAATCACCAGTTCTAAACAACTTATATATTAAACCTACCCCAAATAAAGAAATACAAATTATTCCGTTGATTAGTTTTGGTTTATTATTAATAAAAGATGCTATAATTAGCAATACCACGATTAATGCTAATAATACAGTAGGGACATAGTCAGAAACTTTGGTACGTGGCATTGGTTCAACACGATTTTTTTCTTTTCTAAAGAACCATAACAATATTAATATACTGGCAATAGCACCGGCTTGTACTATCCAAAACAAACTAAATTTCCCTTTAAAGAAAAAGAAATCACTAAAATTCATTCCTAAGTAAGATCCAAGTAAAATTGATGTAGTATCACCAACTAAAGTAGCAGCACCTTGTAAATTCGAAGATATTGAAATTGCAATAATAGGCATAACTGGAGAAATATTTAGTCGTTTACACATTACCAATGCCACCGGGGCAAACATCAACACAGTAGCAACATTATCAATAAAAGCCGAGATTAATCCTGCAGCAATCGATAATAAAACTACGGCCCATTTCACATTAGGTGTCTTTTCTACAATGATATCCGCAAGCAAAGCAGGCATTTTTGACTCAATAAAAAAACCAACTACTCCCATCGTTCCAACAATCATTAAAATAACATTCCAGTCAATCTGACTGAACATTACTTCGACAGGAACGATATCAAGCATAACAAATAAAAATGCCGCAATAACTGCAATATGTGCTCGATATTTAGGAAAAGTTAATAATAATCCATAAGTTAATATAAACAATAAAATTGCTAATGTCTTTAGATCCATTTTACTACTCCTAACTTTGATACTTAAAATAACATAGTAATTATAACAACATTTTTTAAAAATATCAAGGTAAAATGCCCCATAAAAAAAGTAAGTATTTCTAGTCATCTAGAATACTTACTTCTTTAAATTTTTTATTAAAAACAACGTTCTTTTCGTTGAGTACTACATTCAAAACGGACTGGTCCATCTTGACAACGATAACAAATTTGATTGTCTAATGGTCCTCCTTCAAAAAATTGATCTAAATTTTTTAATGTGACTTGAGTGATATTGGCCAAAGCTTCATCAGTTAGAAATGCTTGATGTGAAGTAATTATCACATTAGGTTGTGCAATTAAAAGAGTAATTATATCATCTTCGATGATTGTATCCGAATAATCTTCAAAGAAAATATTTGTTTCTTCATCGTACACATCTAATCCAACGCCACGAAATTTTCCATTCTTTAATGCCTCTAATAAATCTCTACTATTTATTATTGCACCACGTGATGTGTTAATTAAAATAACATCATCTTTCATTTTTGCTATAGTATTTTTATTAATCATATATTTTGTCTCAGGTGTTAACGGACAGTGAATAGAAATCATATCACTTTGACTAAGTAATTCATCTAATGTTACATATTGAACATCTAAGTTTGGATCTGGATACAAATCATAAGCCAAAATATTCATTCCAAAGCCCTTACAAATATTAATAAAAATCTTTCCGATCCTTCCTGTTCCAATTACGCCAATCGTTTTTCCATACATATCGAAACCTTGTAATCCATCAATATTAAAATTAAAATCCCTAGTTCGACGATATGCTTTATGAGTTTTACGATTTAAGGTTAATAAAAGTGCCATTGCATGTTCAGCTACTGCATATGGTGAATATGCTGGGACCCTTACAATGTGAATCTTTTTATAGGCTGCTTTCACATCTACATTATTAAATCCTGCACAGCGCAACGCAATTAATTGAACACCTAATTTATGTAAAATATTGATCGTTTCATCATTAACAATATCATTTACAAATACACAAACAGCATCCGCCCCTTCAGCAAGATACGCAGTTTGTGGTGAAAGTTTTTGTTTGATATATTTTATTTCATAATTAGTATTATAGCGATCAAATGAACGCATATCATATTCTTTCGCATCGAAAAAAGCTACTTTTTTCATAACATTACCCCTTTTTTATTGTTTCTTGTTTTAAGTATATTATAAGATAAAATCCTAACTTTTTCATTTGATATGCGATTATTTAGATTATAAAAGTTCTTAACTAGTTAAATATGAAGTTATATAAAAAAATAGACATTTTGAGACTTCTCAAAATGTCTAACAATTATTTATAAATTTACATATCCAATTATACTTTCAATAAATAGTAGTAACAATTATATCATTAATGGTACAGTTAAAAATATGGGCTAGGATAATTAAATTATCGATGCTGGGTAAGCTTTCACCCCATTGCCATTTATAAATTGCTTGGGGGGATTCAAAACCTAATTGAATTTGCAAATCCCGGACTGACATATTATGTTGTTCACGAAGTTGTTTGATTCTTTTCCCGGTGGCTTTTAAATCAACTACCGGATATCGAGACTGCATATAAAATCCCCCTTACAATTTTAAATTATCTACAAAACCATACTTTTTCAAAGCATCTAACATAAAATCATATGGATTAACGTTATTTAAATCATTATTCACAACAAAATCAAATATTTTATCACTGGAGCCACTGACCATTATAACATTTTGGTCTCTACGCGTAACCGGCACATGGACATTGCGTGCTTCAACATTCCAAAATACTACTTGTGGTAATTTGTATCCTAGTTTTAAAAATTCTTCACGGAATACCTCATAGGAAGTTTTATCTACAACACATTGATCGAATTCCATATCACTAATTATTATAATTTGTTCAATCATATCTTCAGGTTTTACATCATTTGATCTAGCCACATTTAAAATTAATTCATAAACTTTTGAAATATTTGTATTCGCTACCTCATCAAATTGTAAAGTATAGATTACTTTATCATAAATGTCTAGTTTTTCTGGAACTTTTACTAGTTGTGGATTTTCGCTAAAAGTAATAAAGGCATTTTTAAATGGTGGTGTTAATTGTTCAGAGAAAAATAACGCTAAACTAGTTGCAATCGCAATTGGAGAATTGATTCGGTTGATATACATTGAGCCTGAACCGTCACGAACGACAATTGCTTTACGATTAGTACTTATTCGAGGTAAGTTTTTCCAAGTTGTATCTAAAGCGCTTCGCTCTAATTTTGACTTACCTCTTTGATACATAATTTTACTAACAATTTGATAAGGATAAAGTGTTTGAGTATTCATTTTAGCTTTACCGGCATTTACATCCACTAAATAAGAAAAATAACGTTCATAATCATTACGAATAAATGCCTTTTGATATTTTAATAAAGCATTTGACGGTTGTTTTTGATAGTCAAAAGTATAATCTTTAGTTCTTAAATAATTTTCAATAATACGACCTTTGCGTAACATAGACAAAGTCTTACGATACTCTTCTTCAGTCATATTTAATCCTTTAGCAATCTTTTTAGCAAACTTCACTGTATCTTTATTAGAAGTGTTAACTGAAGGTAACCATTTAGCTAGTAACGAAATTTCTTTGCCTTCTTGATGTAGTTTTATATCTTCTTCTAATCTTACTCTTATGAATTCAATAATATCGTTATGAATTGGCGTATCAAGGCAAACAAGCAAATCATCAAAACGACCATACTCAGGAACATATGGAATAATTTGTCTTGCTATATCTGGATAAAAATTCGCCAAAACATTTAAAATTAGGCGAAAAGAATTACGCTCGCCTAATCCTTCACGAATATCACGAGTATAAAACAACAATTTTAATGCAGTATATTTATCTTCAAAAAAAGCTTTTAAAAAACTATTTATCACATGTTTATGTTGGTGACGAAAACCTCCAATTAAAGCAAAATAATCTAGACAGTATGACCCTGATGTTGCATAGGCTTTATCACCTTTTTCAGTTAAAACCGAATATATATTTTTTTCTAATGAGTCCATAAAGTTCATTTAAATCTCCCCTTTATAATAAGTGTGAGAGTTGCTTATCAAAAATGATAAGCAACTACAAGATGCATCATTTTTTAATTACCTTTTGCATTTTTGCTGTATGCATCTTTCTCACCAATTACAAGACACATTGTTGGCTTTTTAGCCCTTTTTCCTTTTTTGTTTGCTGTATGTGTCTTTCACTTACATTATATTATATTTATTAAAAAAATACAATAGACTCATATTAAACTTATAGTTTAATAAAATTTTATTTATTAAAAAACTCACCAGATGGTGAGTTTTTTAATAATTATTTAATATTTCTCTCATTAATTTAACTCGTTTTACTGAACAAAGTAAATTGTGAGTATTGGAAATCGTAATTGTGTCTAATTGATTTATATCATTATTTTTATATATCATTTTTGATTTTTGATAAACTTTTCCTGAAAAATGAATCTCTTTAACCTTAGCGATTTGTATTATTTCAGTAACATTGATTTCATTTATTCCTGACCCTGGCATAATAATGATTTGATTACCATATTTTTCGTTAAGTTCTTTAATAATTTCTATTCCTTCAATTGCTGTTGGTTTTCCTCCAGATGTTAAAATGCGTTCGACGCCGATATGTGCTAAAATTTCAGTCGCTTTAAATAAATCATTAGAGCGGTCAATAGCACGATTAAAAGAAACTTTTAATGGATAGGCAAGTTTAACAATTTCTTCCATTTTATGAATATCGACTTCTCCATGAGGAGTCAATATCCCTGCAACTATTCCATCTACCCCTAACCTTTTGCAATTCTCAATATCTTTTTTCATTACCATATATTCGTAATCACTATAGCAAAAATCCCCACCACGTGGCCGGATCATAACATATACTTCGATATTTAGATTGTCACGAATAATTTCAATCAAGCCACTACTTGGAGTGGTTCCTCCAATGCTTAAGTTACTACATAACTCAATGCGATCGGCACCACCACTTTGGGCAGCTAATGCTGATTCAAGGGAGTCAACACTTACCTCTAATTTCATTTACTCACCCCTTTTAAAAAGTTTTTCATTTAATTATAGCATAATCTCAAAATTTTCCAAATATTTTTTAAAACAAAAGCGGAGGAAAAGTATTTTTACCTCCGCTTTATTTTTAATAACGACGATTTAAACTTATTAATAATCCTAAATTAATTATATTTAGTAATACCAACAAGCCAATGACAATATATAATAAATTATTATCTAAACTAAAACTTGTTGTTGGTGACGGCTGCGCAACAAAAATTGAGTATAATCCGATTGTACCATCTTCCGCAGTAACAATGATCTGAACAACATCTTTTTAATAATAAAAACTCTATAACAAAAAGGCTTGATTTTGCAACTACAAATCAAGCCTTCTTGATTTTAAACCAACTACATTTACTAAAGTGTTTCAGGGGGAATATATTTAGTTAAATGTAATAGATTTTTGTTAACATGTTGGATTAGTATTTTTTAAAATACCTAGAGCTTTTCCATCACGACGCGGATCTGCACCACCATGAATTTCTCCAGTTTCAGCATTAAATCTAATTCCTTGGGCTCCACCAAAGAATAAGTCAATGTCACTAGTTCCAACTACTATTACATTATAACCTTTTTGAACTAGTCCTTGACGTACTGATTCAGGAATTCCTCTTTCTACATATATATCTTTTTTATTTTTATATGTTTCATCACTACCAACAGCATAGCAATAAATACGTGGTTTTGAAATCGCTGTTTGGATATCCATATTGAAGTCGATAATATTAACTACTACTTGGATAACTGCCGCTGGAATTCTTAATCCTCCAGGTGATCCAATTGTTGCAAATGGTTCTCCATCTTTCATTATAATTGTAGGCATAATGTGGCTAACCGGTTGTTTTAAAGGTTGAATGTAGTGAACACTTGATGGAGTAAATGAGAAACTACTTAATTCATTGTTCATAAAGAAACCGCAGCCACGTGGTACTAAACCATTACCGAAGAAATAGTTAATAGTTTGAGTAACTGATACAATGTTACCATCTTTGTCAGCTACCGAGAATGATGTAGTACTGTAATGTTCTTCTTTTTCAGTTTGAACAAAGTTTGTTGTTAGATTGGCTTTAACATCATATGGCCATGGATTTCCATAGTCATTATCACCTTGATTGCGTCCCAAATATGCTCTATCTGGATTATATTTTTGGAAACGTTCCGCTGCATATAATTTAGAAATCAATCCATTAATTGGCACTTCTACAAACTTCGTATCAGCAAAATACTTACGTTTATCGCCATATGCAAGTTGTTGTAAAGTAGCAATTAGATGTAAATATTCCGCGCTATTGTGTTCTAAACTACTAACATCACCATAAACTTCTAGCATATTCAATGTTTCTAGTAAAATTTGCCCCCCAGATGATGGAGAGTTAACAGTAATAATATCATATCCACGATAAGTACCATGTAGTGGTTCAATTTTAATTGGATAATTTTCCATAGCATATTCTAAATCTTCATGAGTGATTAAGCCGCCTTTTTCTTCCATCAATTCTACAATTCTATTTGCAACTTCACCTTTATAGAATCCTTCTAGACCATAATCACGAATTTGTTCAAGAACCCACGCTAAATCTTCTTGTTTTAATAAATCACCTTCGCGAAGAGGGAAGATTCCATCACTAAAGACTTTTTGAGTTTCTGTACGTGAACGCATAATCTTAGGGAAATTATCTTGAATAGCTTGCGCTAGTTCTGGAGTAATTTTAACCCCTTCTTTGGCTAATTTAATAACTGGATTTAGAATTTCTTGGCGACTCATTGTACCTTGTTCAGCTAAGATTGCTAATAAACCAGCAACTTGAGTAGGTACTCCACTTGATTTTGGCCCATCATCAACATCGGAATCTAAATTAGGAAAGGCACTTGGAACACCAGCTTTTGGAACAAATTCACGGAAGTTATAAGAAACATACTCACCAGTATCGGCTTTAAATCCGACCAAAATTCCTCCTCCGCCTAATCCAGAAGCGTTCGGTTCAACAACACCCAACGCAAATGATACTGCCACAGCCGCATCAAATGCATTTCCGCCGTTTAATAAAACATCAATTCCGACTTTTGCCGCATAGGGATTCGCAGCAGTAACAATACCAACTTCAGAAACGAAATCACGAACCGATAAATCAGTATAATCATATCCTAATCTGAATTCGTCTTTTGAATCGCAATTTTTAGGATCTTTTTCTTTGCATCCAACAAATGTAAAAGTTAAAATAAACATTAAAACAAATAACCAAATTTTCTTAGTTGACTTATACATATTGCCTCCTTGATTATAATTAAATAAATATCACTAATAGTTCCGTAACGTGTAAACGTTTTAACACATTTACATTATAGCATAAACAAGAAAGGTGCATCTATCATATTTTTGTAAATAATATGTAAGTTTTATGTTTACAATAAAGCCTTTATAAATTAAAAAACTCTCTAATTTAAATTAATTAGAGAGTCATATTTTTATTCAAATAATTGCAAAATATCATTAAACATTGTTAAAACACTGTCCATTCCGCCCGGCATAATATACCATGCAAATGGATCAATTAATAAAATTTTGTTATCTTTTACAGCTGTAATTTCTTTATCTAAAGTAGCTAATGTTTCTTGTAATGTACTGGTATTTCCTCTTGCAGAATCGCTATCTAAGACAAATAAAATATCTGGATTCATTTCTTTTATAAATTCTATATTTACAATTTCACCATGAACTTTATTTATTAAATCTTCACTATCTAAAACTCCCGGAAAGCCAAAACCATATTCTTCGTCAAATACCACACTAAATCTTCCTTGATTAGCATATACAGAAAAAGTTCGACTTGAAACACTTACAAATAAGACTTTTTTATCATTTTGAACTTTACTTTTAATATTAACTAAAGTAGTGATAATTTGTTGTTTTAAATTAGTAAATTCCTCTTGATGTTTATCAAATATTTTACCTAATTTATCTAAATTTTCACATACTGTTTTAAAGAATTGGTCTTGCGGAAGGTCGAAACCAACTACACTTGAGTGAGGTAATATTTCTTTTATTCTACTATAATTTCGAAGTGAACGTCCGCCAATAAATACAACTTGCGGATTAAATTTAATTAATTCTTCTTCATCTAAATCAAACAGTGTTCCAACATTTGTATATTTTCGGTTATTATATTTTGTTAGTTTACCAGTTAAATTGTTTTTTGGTAATGCTAAATCAGTAATCCCCAATTTATCAAGTCCAATATAGTCTAGTGTGTCTAAAACCGATAAATCATATACCGCAATTCTTGTTGGATTTTTTAAAACTTTTTCAGTAACAACGGTATTTTTATATTTGTTTTCACCTTTTTCATCTTTACCATCATAAATTTGCGTATTAAAGGTAATATCGATTGTCTCACCAGTGAATTTTTCATCTTCACAAGCCGAAAGAATAAATACTGCTAGAATAATTAGAAATAAATATATTAATCTTTTCATATTTTTCTCCTTTTCTTTTTATTCTCTATAATATAAACATACATTTTGTCCATCGATACATTTAATTTTAAAATCATAATCATAGATATAATCTAATACTTCTTTAGTAATAACTTCTAAATTACTACCTTCTTTATATATTTGACCATCTTTCATCGCTATCACATAATCCGCATACGAACTAGCAATATTAATATCATGAACAACAATAACTACCGTTTTCCCAAGTTCATTAACTATTCTTCTTAAAATCCCCATTAACTGAGAAGCATATTTCATATCAAGATTATTTAATGGTTCATCAAGAAAAATATATTCTGGATCTTGAGCTAAAATCATCGCAATATATGCGCGTTGACGTTGTCCTCCTGATAGTTCATCAAGATATTTGTCCTTTACTTCTTCTAAGTCAAGATACAAAATAGCTTTTTCTATTTTTTGCTTATCAAGCAAAGTAAGTCTACCTTTAGAATAGGGATATCGTCCATACGAGATTAACTCATACACAGTTATTTTGGCTTGGATATTATTCGTTTGCTTTAAAATTCCAATTCTTTTAGCCACATCAATTGATTTAATGTTTTTAATATTTACTCCGTCAAGTAAGACTTCACCATCATCCATTGGTAATAATCGAGCCATTATTCCAAGCAAAGTTGATTTTCCAACTCCGTTTTTTCCGATTATAGCTGTAATTTTATTTTTCTGAATTTGCACATTTATTCCTTTTAAAACTGTAGAACTATCATATGACTTATATATATTGCGAGCTATAATCATATTTTATTCTCCTTTATAACGATATAAAATAAATAAATTCCCCCGATTAAATTTATAATAACTGGTAAAGTAGTAATATGGCCAACAATCTCTAAAATGGTTATACCTAATAATAGGAAAATTATCGCAAGTAATCCTGAAAATATAATTAAAATTTTATAATTATTGGTTTTAAAAATTTCGCGAGTTAAATTCACAACGATTAATCCTAGAAAAGACAATGGTCCCACTAACGCCGTAGCTATCGCCATACTTATTGCAATATATATTAAATGTTTGATTACTTCTTTATTGTATGATAGCCCCAAGTTAATCGCATTGTCTTCTCCAAGAGATATAATTTCTAACCTTTTGGCATCGCAATAAAACAACACGATACACGTAATCATTATTGGTAAAGCAATTAATACTAAGTCTAAATTCATATTCGTTAGGCTAATTGAAATACCTGCCGAAAGGTTTAAGTATTCATCTGGGGACATAATACTTTGCAAAAATGTGACCATATTGTTTAAAAATGTCGTTAGTATTAATCCAATTAGTAGTAAAATTACGACATTATTTTTCGATTTTTGTAACACAAGCCGATACATTATTAAAGTTACAATTATCATTAAACCTGTACTTAAAATAAAGTTATAAATCGGATTTAACAAAAAATTTACTGATCCTAATAAGAAAATAATTATTGTTTGAATTGCAATATATATCGCATCAAATCCAAGCATACTTGGAGTTAATATTCTATTATTCACTATTGATTGAAAAACTAAACTTGCGCTAGTTACTAAAACACCCGATACAGTTAGTGCCAATAATTTTGGAAAGCGTACTTTTACAATCATTTTTAAGGCAAATAAAGACCGAACACCAATTAGTTTAATCAACATATAACAAATAATCACAATGATTGCTAAAGAAATTATTCCAGTTTGGAGTTTTTTATTTTGAGCCATATTTTACCCTCCCGAATAATATAATTATGAATATTAATGACCCAAAAACCCCTGCCACAAAACTAATCGGTATTTCATATGGATATCGAATGGTTCTTGCTAAAATGTCACAAATCAAAATGTAAATTGCACTTAAAAAGATAATATCAATCATACTCTTCTTTAAGTTATCGCCATATATTAATGTAATAATATTCGGTATAATTAACCCCAAAAAAGGTAATGGTCCCACAATAATGTATGTAAGCGAAGATATTATGGAAACTAATACTAACCCCAATAAAATAACACTTTTATAATTGATGCCTAAATTTTTAGAAAAATCCTCTCCCATTCCAACAATACTAAATTTGGTAGCGTAAATATAAGCTAAAAGTACGGGAATAAAAATTATATATAATAATTCGTAACGCCCCTTAACAAGCAACGTAAAACTTCCAACATTCCAAGACTGAACCGTTTGAAGTTTACCAAACATTCCCGCTAGAACACTTGTAATACTCGAGATAATACTTCCATACATCATGCCGATTAACGGTAAATATATAATGTTTTTTATTTTAATTTTATTTAAAATAACCATCAAAAATATGCTAAAAATTAATGCACTTATAAAAGCAAATCCAAATTTTACAAATGAACTTCCCATTGGGAACAACAGTAAAGCAACCAACATTCCCAGTTGAGTAGCACTAATTGTCCCTGATGTGGTAGGAGATATAAATTTATTTTGACTAATCGCTTGCATTATAATTCCCGCAACAGCTAGACCAGCTGATGCTAAAACAATGGAAACACTACGGGGAATTCGAAAGTATAAAAAATTATGCCATGCTTCACGATCTAATTTAAGTAAGTCTATTAGTTTAATATCTAATATACCAATAAAAGTCGATGCCGAGAATAAAATGATAAATAAAGAGATTAAAATTGTTCTCCGAAATATATTCCTTTTAATCAAGTTCTTCTTCCTTTCAGGTCAGTTTTTGATAAAGAAAAAGTTAGCCATGGCTAACCAACTAAATTATATCATTAATATACTTTTAATTCAAATGATATTATAATTAAAACAAAAAAACCTGACAAAACCAAAAAGGTTTGTCAGGTTTTAACAACTAATCGGTATTATTTATAGTCAGTCTAGAATACTTATAATTGTAAATTTTTCCACTTCTTGATAATTTGAAAGTTCATTTTCTGATGGTGATTGTGGACGGGATACACCGCTATTAAATTTAAATGTTGATTTTATCGTGTAATTAATATTATCAATCATTAATGGTACATTTACTTTTAATTCAGAACTAACAATTTTGTTATTTTTTAATTGCAGTTTAAATTCAATCTCAGATTTATCATCAAACATTTCTAATTCTTCTTGATATTCTTCTTCATCAAAAGTCATACCTCTTACTTCATAAATCACTTTAATAAGTGGTTTTAAAGTGGATTTGCTTATTTTAATACTAAATGTTTTACCGTTTTTACTTTCAGTAACTTTAACTAAATTTAAAATTGCATCTAAAATTTTTTTAGTATTTTCTTCTAATTCATCATATTTTGCTTCTTGATAGTTTATTAGTAATTCTTCAGGAATTTCTTTTTTTATCGTTGTAATCAAATTAATTAATTGAAGAAGAATTGCACTATTATTGATATTAATTTGTTCTAAATATCTAGAAATATCCATGACCTCTTTTTGTTCAAGTGTAAGATATTCGTATTTTCCAGTACCATTAATTTTTAAATTTAAATATGCTTTGAAATCTTTGACATAAAGCATTATATTTCCACTAAATTTCTCTTGATCCTCAGCAAAAGAAAAATTACCAATAGAATGAATTATTAAACTATTAGATTCATCTAATTCCAAAAATAATTTTAAATTGATTTTAATAGAATATTCTTGATTATTAATTTTAGAAAGATATTCAAAATTAAAAGACATCTTTGTTGAAAGTGGCGCTGTTTCTTCTTCAATACTTTGTAAAAGTTCAAACTTCTCCTTGGGAGTTAATTTGACTTCCTTCTTAAGATTATCACATGCNNAAGATGTTAAAACATAATCGTCATAAATTTTATCAAAAGTGCCCTGTTGATTAGGGCGCTTTTAATATACTATTAGTTTAGATTAAACACATACTTAATGAAGTCTTCATTTTTTGAAAATACAATTATATTAAACAAATATTTTAAAAAATTAATTAAAAATGCTATAACTATCAACTCTTTTATATGTTGCTAATTCATCACTAGTTGGAAAAGTTGGTCTTTTTGGATTTATTTCAATTTTCAAAATACAGGTTATAGTTAAATCAGTACCCAATTTCAATATTTTTATTCCTAAATCAGTTTTTACTTCCAAAGTAGTTATTCTTTGTTCTAATAAACCAATTTTTAATTTAATATAGAAATTATCTTTAAAAAAAGAAAGAATCTCATCAAAATCTTCTAAGATATCCTCAATGTCTTCATATTATATTTGAGCATCATTGAAATTAATATAATATTCTAATGTTGCTTCAATAATATCCCTTATAGCTTGCTTAGTAAATTTAAACTCTATTGTTTTTTCTTTTCCTTTTTGATATATAACTATGCTATCAAGAACTTTATTGATGAATTCTTTTTCTTGTTCATTTAAATCATTATAGACTTTTGAAAATATATTTAGTGGAAATAGTTCATAATTAAATTCTTTTTTAAAAATCATTGTCAGTAAGTCATTAAAATCACTTGACAATCCATTTTCTAAATATGTACTTACATCCATTACTTCTTTCTTTTCTACCTTAATTCTTTTACCGCCTTCTTTTAGTTCAAGGATGTTCTTTAAGTAGGCATTTTGATCCTTTAGATAGAACATTATATTACCATTAACATTAATATTATTCAATTCTTAGATAAATGCTTCGATAGTGCCATTTGCGTAAATAAGTGGATTTTTATCATTATACTCAGTATAAATTTTTAAAATCAGTTTTTATATTAACTGTATTACCTTCAAAATTACCATTAATATTAGCATTTAAAGATATTTTGGATTTTAAATCTTCAAAGTTTAATGCTTGAAAGTTTTGAAACAACTCATATTTATGATTATTATCAAATAATATTTCTTTCTCTAAATCTTTATTTGTGCACGAAAAAAGGAAAAAACGTGTTAACAAAAAGAAGTAATATAGTTAGAATTCTTTTAAATAA
>LFRX01000052.1 GCA_001512985.1 Acholeplasmatales bacterium DTU056 | reverse complement strand
TTAGCTTCAGTAATTTGTGTTACTGCATTACCACTAAAATCGCTTGTTAAATACCAACCTGCAAATACATAACCTTCTCTTGTTGGTGTAGGTAATGTAAGTGGTAATTGATCTTCAGTAAATTTTTCTAGAGCATTTGTTAAAGTTCCACCATTTAATTTATAAGTAATAGTATACTCTCTAGCAACAACAGTAACTTTTACTTCTTTGTAAACTTCTGGTCGCCCTTCAACAGCTACTTTGATTTTTGTTTCTCCAACCGCAACCCCAGTAACTTTACCATTTACATATGTTGCGATGTTTGGATTTTCTGATGAATAAACTAATTTAACTTCGCCAACATCTTTACCTTTTTTAACTGTTGGGGTAACTTCGATTTCCTCTCCGACTGTTACTTCATAACTATTTTTAGCAAATGATAATTCAATTTTGTCATCTTTACGACAGCCGGCCACAGCAACCATCACTAGCATTAATACTACTAGTGCCAATAAATTTTTAAATAGGCTTTTTTTAGTTAGACTCATACATACCTCCATCTTTTAAATTATATCATATTAAAAAGTATGACCCTAATTATAATGTATAAAAACTAATTAAATC
>LFRX01000043.1:43968-54056 GCA_001512985.1 Acholeplasmatales bacterium DTU056 | reverse complement strand
CAAGTTTTAGCACTATCTAGAACAACACAACTCTAAAACTGTAATTGCATCAACATTAGATCCAAATTTGTTTTAGCACTATCTAGAACAACACAACTCTAAAACCTCAAATCAGCTAATTTTTAGTTTTTCCGGCGAGTTTAGCGTTTACGAGACGCCGTTGTTCTAGACAGTTATTCTATTATGTAATCGTTAAAATAATAATCAATAATCATTTTTCTTTCATCATAAATTGTTTTTTCATCTACTTTTGATTCAAGAATTAATGTCTTTTGCTCTTTGTATTTAATATACTTATATAATTCGATAAGTTCTTCTTCATCTAGATATGACTTTAAATTACATAATACTAGTATATCACACAGTCCTAGTTCTCTAACAATATCAATTGCTCTTAATGTTCTATGTAAGTAACTATCTTCGCTATTTTGATCAATTTTTATTGAAAATAGATTTAATAGTTTCTGAATTTTAATATCATTATCCCATATTAAGTCTAATGAAAATACACTTGTAATTTCCGGAATTAAATTGGCTAATTCATAAATTTTCTTTTCAACATCATACCTTAAATCTTCATCATTAATTATATTCTGTTCCAAAATACTAATCAATTTATTGTTTATTTTTTTAACATTAAAATCATATGAATAAATATCCATTATCATAAACATACATTTAGAAATTGAAACTACTTCATTATTTTTTAACAAAATTAATGTTTCTTTTGAAGGCTCATCATTTATTGAATTATAAAAACTTGTAACAATGTTTGAAAACAGTTTTTTATCTTCAATTTCTAATACATTCAATTCATTATTTGTAAAATCAATATGATTAGAAAACGTGCTTATTTTTATAATCATATTACTATTAACCTCTCCATTGAATCGATCACTTTTTTGTTAATTTTACTTCCAGTGATATATTCAATTGATGCATATTGCTTTTCAGTAACACACAATAACTGCACCAATCCCTTTTGTGGAGCATTTTTCTCTACTCTTTTCTTAACAGAATTCATAATAGAATGGTTTAATACCAACTTACAATAAACTGACTCTTGGACCATTATAAAGCCTTCTTTGATTAAAAACTTTCTAAATCTATTATAATTTCTTCTATCAATTGCTTTAACAGTTGGTAAATCAAAAAACACCAACATTCTCATAAACCTATACCTCATACACACTATACATCCCTTTTATGATTTTCCCTTCTTCAATATAATTAATTACATTTTGAACATATAAAGTTATTGCATTTACTAGATAATATTCTTTATTTAAATATTTTACTTTAGTATTTAAAATATCAGTTAATGATATTTTGTAATCACTATCAAGAATACGATTTTGATTTTTATAGACAAATCTATCAACAATTACTCGGAATGGTTCCATTAAATCTGATGATAAATTAAATTGATTAAATTCATTACAATGATGAATTCCAATTTGAGTTAAATAACCACGACTTGCAATTTCACGATTAAAAGCAGATAAAATTACAGTATAACCATAGTTCAACCCAGCATTTATACGATTATAAATTTCCCTTGAAAATTCTTTTCCAAATAAGGCGTTAAAATAAACTTTAGCAGCATGTCCTTCACGATTAGTTTCATCATCAAATTGTACTTCGTTATAATATTTCATTAATAATTTATACTCTTTTAATCCTAATTCTTTTAAATGCTCAGCTTGTCTTAATATTTTCTCCTTTATAATTTCAGTCCACGCAGTTTTCTTAGCTTCTTCGGACCAATTAATTTGTTTAAGTATTCTTTTCGGTGAGTTGTAGCCCCAATAGTATGGGGCTAACTCACATACTGGATTGGCAAACTCATCACATATTATAACCTTAATTCTTCTTTTCATTAATTCAGAAATTAAGTAACTAGTTAATGTTACCATTGTTGATTGAACAATTAAGGTATGTATTTCAGACAAATGAATCATTTCATTCTCATCGCTTCTAATCACTAAATAATTGTCTTTATAACTTAAAATGGAACGTTTAGTGATAATAACTATTCTAAAACTCATAGGCGATACCTCTTTTCATACATTCCGGTTACTGATTGATCGATAAAAATTGTTTTATCAAAATCTAACGATTTTCTATTAAGTCGATCCATTCGATCGCCTAAGTTACCAATGCCAAAATTTTTAAAGTAAGCGTTTGTTGAGTTTGCTTGAGTGATTTTTAACATTTCTAATACAAACTTGCATTTTTTTGTAAAATCTAGCTTTTCAAAATCATTTGTAGCATTTTTAAATTTTCTAGCAATATTCTGATAAAATGGATAATGTTTTTCCAATTTTTCAATAAATACTTGATAAAATTTATTTAACCGTTTGTGATTTTCATCGCTTTCACTTAATTTATCTTTATCGATTAAATAAACCAATTCATTAAATTCATAATCAAGAATTAATTGTTTGGCGTTATTAAATTCTCCAGAACTTGCTAAATATAATAGATGTCCATCAAAGTCTACAAGCTGTGATTTCAAAATTTTTGGTTTTAAAATAATAATTTCATTAGTTCTAAATTGTTCTTTTAAATATTCTATTAAAGCTTCTTGATCTCTTTTAAATCGTTGAGCAAACATAATTGGAATACCCGCAAGAACTTTTTTCATTTGTGTACCTTTTCTATATTCAAGTGCTACCATATAAGCAATATTTACATTTGTATAACCGCCGTAGATCTTTGGATCCAATGAAGCTCGAATCGGGGCAGTCGCCATATTAGGTCCAACCAAAGTTTGATTATAAAATTCTCCTGTAGATTCTTCAACTTTTTTAGTAATAAAGCAATCTTTATAATTTAAAACTTTTTTAATTTTTGAAATTTGTTCATTAGCATCCCAAACTACTTCACCAGTTGTATCATCAATGTGATTACGAACAAATGAGTTTACAATAAATCCACTATTGTATTTTCGTCTTTCAGTTGGTAGACGTAAATATTCGGAATACAATATTTCTTTTTCTAATTTAGGATATCTAATTCTAATAAAGTTTGCAACACAGCCAGTTAAATACGCATCATGAGCATGATGATAATCATTTATATCACGAACTTTATATAATGAAAGTTGTTCACGAAGGATACTTACAAGTAATGGCCTTATAGTATGAATTTTTGTATTTGGATAATTTGCATATAGTAAATTTACAACATGTTTTACAATTTGACTTGTTTCGACGATTTGTCTATTAATAAAACCTGCAATATCTTCTTCATTGAACTCTTTTCGACACAAATTATAAAATTTCTTATTGCTTATTAGTCCGCAATCTTTTAATTTTTCCCAATACGGTTTCATTTTACTAATAATATCATATGGTAAAACATCACGATCAGCTTTTAATTGATTGTATTTTTTAAGAACTAAAACTTTATTGTCAATACTATCATCCTTAATTAATGATCGTGGAATAATATGGTCAACTTCATAATCTATTAATCGTTGTGGGTCTAAAGTTTCTCCAGAATACATACATTTTCCATTTTGAATAAAGTATAAGAATAATTTTTCATTGTCAATCGTTTCTAAATGTTCATTTAATTCACGAGCGACTTCTTGATTATAAATATCAGTTTCTACTTTTAATTTTTTGTAACATTCTTTTAACCAAGTAACTCGCGAACGCGTACGTTCTTTTTTACCGGAACTTCTAGTATTTTCTATATATATATTTTGTGGATCACATTTCATAATTTTTATAATCTCATTGACAATTTTGATTGCTTGCCAAATAGCTTTTTTGATTGCTGGTGATCCTGGAATATCTTGAACATCTGCAAGTGTAACTTTTTCTTTTTTTTGTATACTTTCTTTTTGAATCTTCTCAATCTTCTTAGCAAAACAATATTTATTTGAATTAATAACTTGCATAAAGTTTTGATTAGTTTTGCGCATAATATGTAAAATTGTTGACTCTAAACCACTTTGATCAGGAGTAGTAATTCCATAGATCAATTTACGTGAAAGTCTACCCCACCCTGAATAATTAAGAGCTAATATTTTCTTTAATTGCGCATCAGTAATTTCTGGATAATTTTCTTTTATTTTTTCTTTCAAAATTTTCTTATCTTGGAAGATAGTAATCCATTTAATAATGGTTTCAATCATTTCAAAATTAGAGTCATTGACTTCCCCAAAAATATTTGTAAAATCAATATAAGATGTAAGACTTCCCGCAAACTGTTTTTCTTTTCGATATCCACGAATATCTAATTTCTCCGAATTATAATATTTGTAATACTTGCGTAATACTTTCACCAAATGACTTTCCCGAACAATTTTATACTTCTTAAAACATTCTTCTATGATTTCTAGTTTTAATTCATAACTTAACTTGTCACCGTTAATAGTTATTTTATTTAACTCATCTAAAACATTAAACTCCATTAAAATTAAAGAATATTTTGGTAAAACGTCTTCCTTTGGTAAATAAGTACATTTATTAGTCATTCGTCTAATAAATTCTTCAGCTGAAGCTTTTACATCAACGACTTCTTCAAAATTCCATGGATATATTTTTTCACCATTTTTTTTGCGAACTACCCAAGCATATTTGTTATTATTTCGGTCATAGTTTAGTGGACCAACGTAATATGGAATTCGGAATTCTAATAAAGAAATAATTTTATCTTTGTTCTTACGAATAGTTTCATAATATGGTGCTTGATTTTCTAAAATAGCAATCAATTCTTGTTTATGAATTTGGTATGGAATAGCAGCATTTACTTTGATTCGTTGACGAAGTAAAAAGTTATTGTCTTCGATTCTCTTGATACAATATTTATAATCATCATTATCCGCAAGTTCTTCTCTCTTTTGATTTAAAACTTTTTTTAAGAAGTTATAAAAATCAATTTGCGATGTTTTTCCCGGACGATTCATATAATTATAATAATTTGGGGTTTTATCATCTACTTCTCGGAAAATGTAATTATATTTACCTTTAAAATGTTCCTTAATTAAGCGTTTTAAAATTGCTAAATCTTTTTTAAAATCATCATAACGATTAATCATGGCTTGAGATAATAGTCTAACTTTACCTTCCTCATCGGTACCAAGAATTTCCCGTAATATGATGCTTGAATAAATATTTTTTAATAAACTATATACTTCAAAATGATCGCCTAGTAATGTTTCAAATAATGGTTCTTTTTCTTCATCAGATAAGTTTGTTTTGTAATCTTCTTGATTTTCAACTTCTCCTAAATTACAAATAACAAGAAAATCAAATTTATTGCCTAAGACTGCTTTAAAGACCTCTTTTAATACTTTTTGAGAATCCTTATCTGCTTTAAACACTTCCGACGCTTCTTTGACTTTATCAGATTTAATAACACTACTGTCAGTTAAAATCTTTTCAACTTCTTTTAAATCATCTTTAGTAAATTCAATATCATATTCAAAATTTTCTTTTAAGTATTCTAATAAATTTTCTAAATCGGTAATTATTGTAGAATCTTGGATGTTAAAGGTTTGACCTTCATATAAAAAGTTTCCGCGATATTTAATAATATGATGCAAAGCTAGATAAACTAAACGAATATCTTCTTTTTCTTTATTTGTTATTAATTTGTATCGTAAATGATAAATAGTTGGATATTTATCATAAAAATTTTGATCAGTAAAATCTGAATCGTTAAAAAAATTATAAATTTTATTTCCATTACCTTTAACTAAAAATGATTCTTTTAATTTCATAAAAAATGATTCATCTTTAGCTAATACATCCTGTGCAAGCAATTCTTGCAATAAGTCTAGTCGTTGACGTCTGCGTAATAAACGTCTTCTTGTAGCGCGAAAATTACGACGAGTTGCGGCAGTCTGACCTTCTTCAAAAAGTCTTACTCCCCACATATTTCGACCACGATGTTTTAACAAATTATTGTTCTCATCTATAACTGCCCATCCTACACTTGTGTTACCAATATCAAGCGCAATTGAATAGTTCATTTTTTTCTTCATAACTATTGACATCCTCCAATCTCTTTGATATAATATGAGTAGTTCTAGCACTATCTAGAACAACACAACGAGTTAAAATAAAGGTTTACCTTAAACGCTGAATTACTTCAGCGGTCGTTTAGACGACCAACCTTTTAAAAGCAACTATAAGTTGCTTTTTTATTTTTATGGTTACTTAATTATCACATTTTTGGGGGAAATTGTCAATAATTGGAGGAAAATTGTAAATTTTTAGTAAAGTCATCTTTATTAACTATTTCGATTTTCTACAATATAACCGTTGAAAAAATGGTATACTTTGTGGATACTTCATTATGAACTATTATTAATAATCCAATACATATATTGAATATTAAGAATATATATTTAATCAAAACTATAGATAAAAGAAAAACCTATTGGCAAAGCAGTGAATATCTTACCTATAAATATATACTGGTGATATTTTTTAAAAAGAAATAACTGCAGGAAAAAATATGAATTTTTAAATGAATAGAAAGCCATATCGACTTGAAAAAATTTAAAGACCGATTTTATTCGGTCTTTTTTATTTTCTATTTAATGGCATAAAATTAGAATTAGATTTTTATAATC
Organism: Acholeplasmatales bacterium DTU056; assembly: GCA_001512985.1. GTDB lineage: Bacteria > Bacillota_I > Bacilli_A > ML615J-28 > CAG-698 > DTU056. The sequence goes on along the minus strand of LFRX01000043.1, from coordinate 47,461 downwards.
TTTTTTATATAAATTATATGTTTATGTAAAGTTAAATTATAAAAAGTTATTTTTATATTGAATATAATATATTTAAAGCGGATTTACGCAATCCGCTTTTTAAAGTTTTAGATAAACTTATTATTTTCTTTCATAAATTGTTCGATTTCATCAACTTCTTTAATAATGTCTTTAGATAAGTTGATACAACCATCTTTAGTAATTAAGACATTATCTTCAATGCGAATACCGATTCCTTCTTCTTCAATATATAGTCCTGGTTCAACAGTAATAACCATTCCTTCATCAATTGGATATTGATATAAAGCCGGATCATGAGTGTCTAGTCCTACCGAATGACCAATAGAATGGTAATAATATTTAGATAATTCACTATCTTCTTTTATTAATCCTAATTTTTTACATCCTTCAGAAAGTAATTTTTTCGCATAATTATTATACTCATCCCAAGTAATTCCTGGTTTTAAAAATTCAATACATTTTTTATTAACATCTAAAACAACATTATATATTTCTTTTTGACGTTTAGTAAATTTACCGTTAATTGGGAATGTTCTAGTAATATCACTTACATAACATTCCGTTTGACATCCTAAGTCAAATAAGATTAAATCTTTGTCTTTTAAAACATCATCATTATTGACATAGTGTAAGATAGTAGCATTTTTACCTGAGGCAACAATTGTCTCAAAACTAGGTTTTTTATTTCCATGATATTTAATCCAAAGGTTAAAATAAGCTTCAAGTTGATATTCTAGTAATCCAGGAACTGAACTTCTCATTAATTCTTCAATTCCGCCTTTAGTAGTTTCAATACTTTCACGCATTAAAGCTACTTCTTCAGGATGTTTGTACATTCGCAAATGAATAATATCTTCATAACAGTTTTTAATAACTACCGCTGGATATTTTTTTCGAATTACTTCTGAATATTCTAAGGCTTGATTTGTATATCCAGGTAATTCACGTTGTTCTAAATCTAAGTATAGTACTTTATAAGTTCCTTGAGGGCTACGAGTACTATTAAATAACTTAAACATAAAACTATCAAAAGAACTTAAAAAATGAATATTTTCAAGTTCAATTCCAGAAATTTTACTTGCTTCCACTGGTTCTAATTTTTTTCCTACCCATTTTACTAATACTGGATCATTTTCTTCGATAAATAAATGGGCTTCTTGCAGATTATTATTTTTAATTAAAACTAAAATAACTTGAGCTTGATTAATTCCTGTTAAATAGTAAAAATTTCTATTTACTTCAAAAGGATATTCTTGGTCAGCAGTTCTTTGAATTGGTCTGCCAGAAAATAATACAGTTACTGATGGAGATTCTATTTTTTTAAAAAAGTTTTTTCTAGTCTTTATAAAAAATGATTTTTGCATATAACACACCTTCTCTTATATTAAGTTAATTTTTTCAAGAATAATTTGTTTAATAGAATTAGCTTTGTCAATTGCTTCATTCATTGTTTTTCCAATAATAGATAAATAAATTTTCATTTTTGGTTCAGTTCCACTCGGTCGCATTGCAAACCATGAACCATCTGGTAAATAAAATTTTAAGACATTGGATTTAGGAAGATTAATTTGTTCTTCTTGATTAGTGTAATAACGAATTTGAGTTAAATAATCTTCATGTATAATAAAATCTAAATTTAACTCTTGATAATGATTTCTAAAATAGTTTAAAATATTGGAAATTTTTTTACTACCTTCATAACCAACTAAATTTATATTAACAACTTCATCATAGAAATACCCGAATTTCTCATATATTTCATTTAATACATCAAGAAGTGTTTTCCCTTGATATAAGTAATATGAAGCAGCTTCTAAAATACATACAACTGATTGTAATGCATCTTTATCACGGACAATATCTTTAACAATATAACCGATTGACTCTTCATAACCAAAAGCAAATTCATAGTCTTGGCTATTTTCAATTAATTTCATTTGTTCGCCGATAAACTTAAATCCGGTTAAAGTTCTCTTAACTTCTAGATCATAAGCTTTAGCTATTCTTTCGCCAATATCCGACGTTACAATAGTTGTAATAACCATTCCCGTTTTATCGAATCTCTTATTATTAACTATATAATAAATCAATATCGCCCCAACTTGATTACCACTTAAAAGTTGATATTTACCGTCTTTAGTTCTAACACATACACCAACACGATCTGCATCCGGGTCAGTCGCAATAATAATATCACTATTATGAACTCTAGCAACTTTAATTGCTTCATCAAAAGCACTAAAGTTTTCCGGGTTTGGTGAAGTTAAAGTAGTAAAGTATGGGTCATTTATCATTTGTTTAGTAACATAATTTACATTAAATCCATAACGATTAAATATTTTGCGAATTAGTTTTGTACTTGTTCCATGAAGAGGAGTAAAAGTAACATTTAAGTTGCGATAATCAATCTCAGGATGAAGCAATACTTCTTGTAACTTTTCAATATATGCTTTATCAACATCAAGGCCAATATATTCAATTTGATTATTGGCTAAAAGAGATTTCAAGTCTTGAACTTCAATATCAAAAAACTTTTCTTCATTTTGGATAATATTGATTAGTTTGTCAGATAATTCTAATGATAATTGACATCCATCTTGATCATATACTTTTAATCCATTATAACGGGGCGGGTTGTGAGAGGCAGTAATCATCATTCCACCATCTGCTTGTAAATAACGAATGGCAAATGATAAAACTGGTGTAGAACGTAAATCATCAAATAAATACACCTTTACACCAACAGAAGCTAATGCTTGGGCTGCCACATAAGCAAAATCAACTGATTTTAGGCGATTATCATAAGCAATGACTGCTTTGGGTTTAGGATTAGATTCTAGTAAGTATTTCCCATAACAATAAGCAACTTTTCTTACAGTATATATATTTAATCGATTAGTCCCTGGTCCAAGAATGCCACGCATTCCTCCAGTTCCAAATACCAAATCAGTCCCAAATGCTTCTTCAATTTCTTCTTCTGAATAATCTAATAATACATTTTTCAATTCCTGATCTAAATCAGCATAATTTAACCATTGATTATATTTCTCTCTCATAACTTTTCTCCTTATTATAAACTTCTTTTCTTATTTTATATTATATTACTTCGGTCAATTGTAATCAAAGGTTTTAAGTCAGGTTCTTGTTGTTTTATTCTTTGAATAATTTCTTCTTTAAGTTTTTTAGGGTCAATATCTTTTTCAAAAGGAATTACGACATCAAACATTAAATTTTTATTTTTCTTTCCTACACCTAAGCGAACATCATGAAATCGTAAATCTTTATCAATACTTTGTAATATCTCATAAATCATTTTACGATAACGACTTAAATTTTCACATTGAGTATCAACTGGGTCAATATGAATAACTAAATTACCTAATCCTTTTTCTTTAAAGTCATATTCAATTTGATCAACAATTGCATGAGCTTCAATCATTTCTAACCGCGAATCCATTTCCACATCTACCGT
>LFRX01000043.1:33226-43956 GCA_001512985.1 Acholeplasmatales bacterium DTU056 | reverse complement strand
TCGTAAGAATTAAGATGTGTTTCAATTTTTTCTAAGAACTCTTGACTCGGGGCTTCACCTAACAATGGTGAAACAGTTTCTTTAATTAATTTAAATCCGCTGTAAATAATAAATAAGGAAATAATAGTACCTAAATAGGCATCAATGTTAACTGAAGCAGTTTTGAAAATAATCATTCCTATTAAGACAATAGCGGTGGTAAATATATCGCTCAAACTGTCAAAGGAAGAAGCACGTAAAGATTTTGAAGAAATAATCTTAGCTACTCTACGGTAAAACATCATTTGAAATAATTTAATCGCGATAGATATTATTAAAATAATAAAGATTATATTTGAAAAATTAATAGTTTCTGGATTTATTATTTTTTGAATTGATGATTGCAATATATTTAAACCTACAATTAAAACAAAAAGAGAGACAATTAGTCCCGCAATATATTCACTCCGCTGATGACCATAAGGATGTTCTTTATCAGCAGGGATACTTGACAATCTAAATCCTAATAAAGTAACGACGGAGGTAGAAACATCGGCCAAATTATTTACCCCATCCGCAATAATCGCAATACTCCCTGCCAAAAATCCCATAACCAATTTTATAATTGTTAAAATTAAATTACTCACTATCCCCACAATTCCACACAACTTACCATACATTGTGCGGACAGTTAAATTATTAACATCTTGGTGGTTTTTAATAAATAATTTTATTATAAAGTTTATCATAGTACACCTCTAAAGTAATTTTATCAAATAATATGTCTTTTCACAAGAGACAATTACGCTAATACCCTAAAGAGAGCATCATCAAGCATATAAATTGCTAGATGATAGTTTAGATTATATAATAAAACCGTAAGTATTTAAATAGAAATCTTAAAAATTTATTTAAGGAGGACAAATTAATGCTATTTAAGAAGTATGATCCACTTAAAAACAAGATGTTTCAAATTCTTAATCCACAAGGAAAAATTGTCAATGAAGATCTTGTTCCAAATATACCAGACGAGAAATTAATTCATATGTATCGTAGTATGGTTATTGGAAGAGTGGCGGATATAAAAGCTGTTCAATTTCAACGTCAAGGGCGAATGTTAACATATGCACCTAACCAAGGTCAAGAAGCTGCCCAAATCGGAGCGATGGCCGCTTTAGAAAAAACTGACTGGTTAAGCCCCGCTTTCCGTGAATTTAATGCGATGATCTATCATGGTGTTACTTTAGAACAAGCCTTCCTATATTGGTATGGTAATGAACGTGGTAGTCATTTTAATGAGGGAGTCAATGTCTTACCAGTTAATATTACTATTGGCGCACAAATAAATCATGCGGCTGGATTGGCTTATGCTAGTAAAGTTCTAAATAAAGGACAAGTTGTCATTACCTTTATTGGCGATGGTGGAACATCGCATGGTGAATTCCATGAAGGAGTGAATTTTGCGGGAGTGTATGATTTACCAGTAATTATTGTAATTCAAAACAATCAATGGGCCATTTCTACACCACGCGCAAAAGCTACTAAAGCCCAAAACTTAGCCCAAAAGGCTATCGGCTATGGAATTCCTGGAATTATGGTCGATGGTAATGACGTCTTAGCAATGTATGTTGCTACGAGGTTTGCGGCGGAGAGAGCCCGCCGTGGTGAAGGCCCAACTTTAATTGAAGCTATCACCTATCGCCTTGGTCCTCATACAACTAGTGACGATCCAACCATTTATCGTAGTGAATCCGAAGTTGAAGAATGGCGTAAAAAAGACCCAATTGACCGCTTTAGAATTTATCTTGAACAAAAAGGACTATGGGATATTAATAAAGAAGAGGCTCTTCAAGAAGAAGCTAATCAATATGTTTTAGAAACATTCAAAAAAGTTGAACAAAAAGGCGCAGTTGTCGAATTAGAGGAAATATTTATGCATATGTATGAAAAACTTCCACCTTTATTAGAGGAACAATTGAATAATTATAAAAAATTCTTACAAGAGGAGGAAAAATAATGGCCTTACTGAATATTTTAGAAGCTGTTAATAAAACCTTAGAACAACAATTAGAAAATGATCCAACCGTTGTCGTCTTTGGTGAAGATGTTGGATATGAAGGTGGAGTTTTTCGTGCCACTGCTGGATTACAAAAGAAATTTGGAGAAGATCGTGTTTTTGATACACCAATCTCTGAATCTGCCATTGTCGGTGCCGCCGTTGGGATGGCAATTAATGGACTAAGACCGGTTGCGGAAATTCAATTTGATGGATTTGTTTTACCAGCATATAACCAAATTGTAAGCCATGTAGCAAGAATGCGTAATCGTTCTCGAGGAAAATACAATTTACCATTAGTTATTAGAATGCCATACGGAGGCGGAATTCGGGCTTTAGAACATCACTCTGAAGCATTAGAAGTCTTATTTGCGCATATCCCTGGATTAAAAGTTGTAATTCCATCAACACCATATGATACCAAAGGCTTACTAACCGCAAGCATTAAAGATCCTGATCCAGTTATTTTCTTAGAACCAAAACGAATTTACCGAGCCTTCCGTCAAGAAGTCCCTGATGAAGAATACATCGTCCCAATTGGTAAAGCTAAAGTAGTTAAAACTGGATCTGACTTAACTATTATTACTTGGGGATCTTTAGTTAGAGAAACAGAAAAAGCAATCCAAGAGTTAGAAAAAGAAAATATTTCCGTAGAATTAATAGATTTACGTACTATTGCACCATTAGATGTTGATACAATTATCGAATCAGTGAAAAAAACCGGGCGTGTGTTAATCGTCCATGAAGCCTATAAGTCATTTGGTCCAGGAGCTGAACTTGTTTCATTAATTAATGAAAGAGCCTTCTTCTCTTTAGAAGCTCCACCAACACGTCTTGCTGGCTTTGATGTTACTGTTCCACTTCCACGTGGCGAACATCACTTTTTAATAAAATCTAGTCAAATTGTTCATGAAGCACGAAAACTAGTTCACTTCTTACCGTAAAGGAGGTATAATAATAATGTATGATTTGAAATTTGCAGATATAGGTGAAGGAATTCACGAAGGTCAGATCTTAAAATGGTATGTTAAGGTCGGTGATAAAGTAAAAGAAGGCGAAACATTAGTTGTTATTGAAACTGATAAAGTGAATGCGGAAATACCATCTCCAGTTGATGGAATTATTGTTAAACTTGGGGCTGAAGTTGGCCAAACTATTCATGTCGGTGAAACTTTAGTAATAATTGATGATGGATCAGGTGTTGGAAAAAACTTAGAAACCAAGGATTCAAAACACTCTATTGAAAAAGTTGAGGAAGAAGGGGCTGGTGTTGTTGGCGAATTAGAAATTTCGGATGAAGTTATTGCTACTGAGTCTTACCAAGAGACATCCCAAACATCTAACAAAGTTTTAGCAACTCCAGTGGCTAGAAAATTAGCTAGCGATTTAAAAATTGATATTACTAAAATAGTTGGTACAGGCGAAAATAATCGCGTAATGAAAACTGATATTCTAAATTATTATGAAAAATCAAAATCTACAGTATCACCTGCTACTGCTAATGTTCAAACTCCAATCTCTCAAGTCGCTATGCCGCCAATTAGTGGTGAAGGTATTCGGCGCGTCAAAATTTCAAAATTGCGCGAAACAATTGTTAAAGCAATGACTACATCTAAAGCCATCATTCCACATACTACTTTAATGGATGAACTAGATGTATCTGAACTAGTAAAATTTAGAAATGAACAAAAATCTTTAGCTGAACAAATGGGAGTTAAATTAACTTATTTACCATTTATTATTAAAGCTGTTACGAAAACCATTGAAGAATTCCCAATCTTTAATAGCAGTTTTGACCATGAGACAAATGAGATTATTTACAAAGATTTTATTAATATTGGAATTGCAGTAGACACTCCAGACGGATTAATTGTTCCAAATATTAAGAATGCAAATCAAAAAAGCATCTTCCAACTAGCTAAAGAATTAAATGACTTAGCTCAAGCCGCACGTGATCGCACATTATCACTAGATCAAATTCAAAATGGAACATTTACAATTACCAATTATGGTGCTGTTGATGCTACCTTTGGGGTTCCAGTAATTAAATACCCTGAAGTGGCAATCTTAGGAGTTGGTAAAATCCATAAAAAACCAATTGTTCGTGATAATGAAATTGTGATTGCAGATGTATTACCAATTTCAATTGCGGTTGACCATCGTATTATCGATGGTGCTGATGCTGGAAGATTTGTGATGCGTTTTAAACAATTATTGAAAAATCCAATGATGTTACTATTATCATAGGGAGGAAGTATTTCATAATGTATGATATTGTTATAATTGGTGCTGGTCCTGGTGGGTATGTCGCAGCTATTAAAGCAGCCCATATGAGGGCCAAAGTCGCTTTAATTGAAAAGGATAAAGTTGGGGGCGTTTGCTTAAATGCCGGATGTATCCCTACTAAATCTTTTATAAAAAGCGCTGAAATTTATCAACACGCTTTATCCGCTGATAATTTCGGAATTAAAATACCTAAAGAAGCCATTTCTTTTGACTGGCAACAAATTCTAAATCGTAAAAATCAAATTGTTAAACGCTTAACCCAAGGTGTTAAAACATTAATAGAAAAAAACAAAATTGACCTTTATATAGGGGAAGCTAAAGTAAACTCACCCCAAAGTATTACCGTAAATAATCAAGAAATAAAAACTAAAAATATTATTTTAGCCACAGGAGCAACTCCGGCAATTCCGCCAATTCCTGGTCTAAAAGAAGCCTTAAATAGTGGTTTTGTTTTAACAAGTAAAGAGCTTTTAGATATTCCTGATGTTCCAAAATCATTGGTTATTGTTGGCGGTGGAGTGATAGGTATTGAATTTGCTACTATCTTTTCTACATTCGGATCAAAAGTAACTATCATCGAACGGGAAGAAAATATTTTATTAAATGTTGATGATGAAGTTCGAACTGCTTTCTTAAGAATTCTAAAAAAAGCTAAAATTGATGTTTTAACCAAAGCAAATGTGACTAAATTTACCACAAATGAAGTTTTCTATAATTATCAAGATCAAGAACAAGCAATAACTGCGGATAAGGTTTTACTAGCAGTAGGAATGAAACCTAATACTGCTGGCCTAGAACAACTTGGCTTAGAAATCAAAAACGGTATAGTTACTAATGAACACTTAGAAACCAATATAAAAGGAATTTATGCAATCGGTGATTGCAACGGAAAAATGATGTTAGCCCATGTTGCTTCCGCTGAAGGAATAATCGCTGTCGAAAATATTTTTGGTAAAAATAGCAAAATCGACTATAACAAAGTCCCATCCGGTATTTATTCCTTCCCAGAAATTGCAATGGTGGGATTAACTGAACAAGAAGCCAAGCAACAAAATCTAGACTACACTGCAAGCAAGTTCCCTCTAGCAGCAAACGGCAAAGCTTTAGTTGAAGGGGAAACCGATGGCTTCGTAAAAATAATTACTGATAATAAATTAGGAGAAATTCTTGGAGTTCACATTTTAGCTCCGCACGCTACTGATTTAATTTCAGAAGGCGTCTTAGCAATGGAACTTGAAGCAACAGTTCAAGAAATTGCTAATACCATTCATCCTCATCCAACCTTATCAGAAACAATTATGGAGGCCGCATTTAAAGCTTTAAAACATCCTATCCATACATTATAATATGAACTTTTAAACTCAATTTAATCCAAATAAAAAAGTAACTAAGCATACTCTTAGTTACTTTTTTTATATAGATCGTGTTAATTTCAATATCTTTAATATATTTTTTTATTATAATTATTCTTTTTTTACTTTGTTTTACAAAATTATCTATGAAAAAGACAAAACTTCAAAACAATGAAATTTTGTCTTTTTTTATTAATAAAATAAACAATCTATTAAGTTTTCTAAAGTTATGTTAAAGAAATAATCTTCTAAATTAAATTTTGTAAGTTCTTCTTTAATAATATCTTCTTTAAATAATTTACCAATTAATCCTTCTTCAATATCTTTAACATCTAACTTACCAAAGAAATCGCCATAAATACGAATATCTTTAATTATTCCATCAATAACATTAAGTTTGAAACTTACCTTACCACCTTGATATCGTTTTTCTTTAACGACAGTAAATTCAGGTGATTCACCATAGTTCCATTTCCAGGTATCATATTTTTCTTTTTTTAGTTGATTTATTTTTTCTAAATCTTCATTTGTTAAACAATAAACCATGCTTTCGATGTCATCAGTTCCAAGTAAAAATTTTAATAGATGCTGCTCAAATTGTTCAACAGTCATTTTTTCTTTTAGGTAAGGCAAAATATTTGTTACACGGCTACGAACAGATTTAATTCCTTTAGATTCGATTTTGTCTATTTTAACATTTAAAGCTTCTTGAACAACTTCTAAATTTGCATCGAATAAAATTGTTCCGTGATGAAACATTCGTCCTTTCCAAAAACTTTGAGCATTTCCTGATATTTTTTTCCCCTCTACTACAATATCATTTCTGCCTGCAAACTCTGCCGGAACTCCCAAAGCACGTAATGCATCAATGACTGGTTGAGTAAACTTTCTAAAGTTATTTAAATTATCTTTGGTGCTGTCAGTAACAAAAGTAAAATTTAAATTACCTAAGTCGTGATAAACCGCACCCCCACCAGAAATTCTTCTTACAACATTGATGTTATGCTTTTTCACAAAACTAGCATTAATTTCCTCAATAGTATTTTGATTTCTTCCAATAATTATGGAAGGTTCATTTTGCCATAGCATCACAATATCTTCTTTAATTGGCAAGTATTTTAGAACGTATTCTTCTAATGCTAAATTAAAGCGTGGATCCTTACTCTTATTTATAATTGTAATCATATTTTCACCATCCTAAGTATATTGTATAAAATTTATGAAAATATTTCACTTTTAATGCAATGTCATTAGACTTCTTGTGGTAAAGTATAATTTTGGGCCTGCGTCATAAATAATTTATAATATAGTCTATTTTTATTTTGCAATAAATTATGATGCTTATCAAATGCGGTTACTCTACCATCTTCAATGACTAAAATTTTATCACAAAAAATTGAACTACTCATACGGTGAGAAATATAAATTGCGGTTTTGTTTTCAATTAAATTATTAAAACTTTTATATACTTCATATTCTGCAATCGGATCAAGAGCACTTGTTGGTTCATCCAAAATTACTAAATCACTATCTTTATATAAAGCTCGAGAAATAGCGACTTTTTGATTTTGACCATAAGATAGTTCCACGCCATTTTTATCAAAGATTTTATATAAATTAGTATCAACACCATTTGGTAAGTTAGCGACCATGTCTTCTAAATTGTTTTTGCGTAAGACTGTTTGTAATTTTTCATCATCTTCTTTTTCATTTAAAATAATGTTTTCTTTTAAACTAAACGCAAACATTTTAAAATCTTGAAACACTGCAGATAGTTTATTTAAATAACTATTATATTCATACTCATTAATATTAATGCCATTAATTAGAATTTCGCCTTCTGTTGGATGATACAATTGACATAATAATTTAATTAAAGTTGTTTTTCCGGCTCCATTTAAACCAACAATGGAAATTTTTTCGCCTTTGCGGATTTTAAAACTAACATTGTCTAAGACTTTTTTATCGCTACGTGGATATGAAAAAGTAACATTTCGAAACTCTATTTCATTAATTTCGTCAAGAACTAGTTTTCCTTTAGACTTATCTTCAGCTTCTTCTAAATTCATAAATTCCATAAATGGTTCTAGATAATGAATGGTTTGTCTAATCCCGGCAATACTTCCAAAAAATTCTTGTAAGTTGCTGGCAAAACTTTGGCTTGCACGAACATACATTGTTAAGTCAGAAATTTTTAAACCATTATAGATTACCAAATATCCCATATATAAATACACTAATAACAATTGTAAATTATTGATTAAATCAGTAAAACTTAAGAAAAATCCTTGAAGTTTTCCCATTTTTAATAATTCATCATTTACTTCTCGACTAAATGCATACATTTTATGAGTAAATATTTTTCCTAAGTTATACATTTTTACATCTTTAGTAATTGTATTATCTTGAATTAATGATACATAGTAGCTAAATTTTCGGTTAATTGGAACGATTTTTTGGAATGTTTGAGTTTGGTAATTACGAAAAGCAAATGTTAAAATTATTGTTAAAAAGACTAACACAAAAATGATTAATAGTAAATAAATATTTAAAGTTAAAATTATCGCAATTACTCCAGTTAAAGTAAATGTTGCTTTTAAAATACTTGATATTGATTGCATTAAAACTGGAATGGCAGATTGATTAACAGCAGCAAAAACCGCTCTTTCTTTTAAATCTAAAATATTTGGATTCTCAATTTTTTCATAATCAAGGCGCATAATTTTTTTAGATAATTCTTGATAAAAGCGTTCATTTAATTCTACTTGTTTCACTTGCAAATGTTTATTTAGCAAACGAGTAATGATTCGTAATATTAAATTTATTCCCATCAAAGCGATAATGGCATAAACAATTGGTAATAATTGATCTGATAATGCATTCCATATGCCTACTAATGATTTATCTGTAACTTTTGATAAGTCAAGTTTTTCCAATCCGGCAATAATTAATTTTGGAATGTAAATTCCTACTAATACAAAGATAGAATCAAGTATAGCCATTAAAATTGTTAATGGAATATATGATTTAGAAATTCGAAAAGTGATCTTTAAAAATGTTGCTAAAGTATTAGTTTCTTTCATACATCTCATCCTCAGTATTATTACTATTGTAATATTTGGCTTGGGTCATAAACATTTCATAATAATATTTCTTATTTTTAATCAACTCTTCATGCGTTCCGCATTCCTCAATTTCCGAATTATTTATTAATACAATTCGGTCGCAAAACTTCGTACTGGCTAAACGATGAGAAATAAAGATTGCTGTTTTATCTTTAACTAATTCATTAAATTCTTCATAAATTTCTTGTTCTGCTAAAGCATCAAGTGAAGCCGTTGGTTCGTCTAAAATAATGATTGGGGCATCTTTATATAATGCTCTCGCAATGGCAAATTTTTGATTCTCGCCGCCACTAAATTCTACTCCTTGCGGGTCCATAATTTTTAATACGCTAGTATTTAATCCATAAGGTAAATTAGCAATTTTCTTTGATAAACTTACTTTATTTAAAGATTCACGAACTTTTTCTTCATCAATGTTTTCAAAATCTAATGCGATATTTTCTTTTACATTCATCGCAAACATTTTAAACTCTTGGAAGACTACAGAAAACAATTTGTAAAATTCTTGTTTATCAAACTCTTTAATGTTAATTCCATTTATTAAAATTTCCCCTTCATCAATATCATATAAGCGAGTTAATAACTTAACTAAAGTAGTTTTACCTGCCCCATTAACCCCAACAATAGCAATTTTTTCCCCTCTTTTAATTTTCAGATTAAAATTTTTTAAAATATAACGATCAGTATTTGGATACTTAAAACTTACATTTTTAAACTCTATTTCATATGTATAATCATAAGGAATTGGTAAATTATTTTCATTACTAATTAAATTACGATCAAGAAATTTATATAAATCCGTAACATATTGATTATAGCCAACATAACTACTTAAATCATTTACTATATTATTCATAGCTGTTGCTAATGAGACAATAGCTACTAAATACATTGTAAAATCATCAATTTTAATTTTACCTATCACAAAAGCATATACTAAATAACCATATACTAAACCTTCACGAATTAAAATAACTAAAAAAGTTATTAAATTCATTCGATAATCTTTCATTTGAATTTTATTTGTCATTTTATACAGTTTTTTAGCTTCTTGGTCATATTTATGAAGGATTTTATTTTCCATATTATATAATCTAATTTCTTTTCCATAGCTAAAATCATGAGAGACATTTCGAAAGTAATTTATTTTACGATTTAAGTCACTACGTTCATCTTTAAATTTATACTCATATTTTTTGATTGCTTTTAAGACAATATAGTTTACAACTACATTAATTATTAAATAAACAAAAATTATCCAACTTAAATTACTTACTAATACAATATATCCAATAATACTTAATATAGCAGCCCCGCTAGTAAAGATAATATGCAAACAACCTTCAAGTCCTTCATGATGATTGCTTAGAGTTCGGAATGTATTTTGAAATTCATTTAAAAAGGCCGGATCTTCCATATACTTAAAATCAGCATAATAATATTTCATTCCCAAGTCATTAAAGTAATCAACTCGAATATTAGCAATTCGAAAATAACAATATGATTCTATCATATGTTTTAAAAATCCAATGGTTGCAAAGGCAGCAAAAAAAATCAAGATAATTATGACAACTCGCATAAAATTTGGATTGTCTTTAATTAGCTCACTAATAACTACCTTTGGTAAGAATACCCCGATAAATGGGTATATCGCTCCTGCGATTGTATACAAAATAAAATATCCAAATAAACTTTTATCTTTTTCCTTTATACGTGCGATCATTCGTTTGAAATTACTAAATAACGTATAAGTCATACTTCTAATCTCCCTTTGTATTTAGTTTATTTAATAAATATACGAACTTCTTCTCCACTATCAGATTTGACATTTAAAATGTCACCAACTTGATTTTTATCAATCATTTCCATTAATTCATCAAAATTAATTTGATTAGTTAAATCTTTACCTACACCTAAGTTAATCTTATCATC
>LFRX01000043.1:28815-33208 GCA_001512985.1 Acholeplasmatales bacterium DTU056 | reverse complement strand
ACATTAACTACTTTTTGATCGTCTTTAATTACTTGAATATATAATGTTTTCCCGATTTTCGGATAATAAGTTCCTTTAGCAACTTTTCGTTCTTCAGTAGATGATCTTTCATTAATTACCGATAATAATTTTTCTGCTTCTTCAACCGTAATTTTACCATTGGCAAGCATTTCCAAAATCATTTTGCGTTCTTGAGACATATAACCCTCCTATTTTTTTAATTTTTTTAACAATTCAACAGATTCAGAAAAACTAATTTCTCCATTGGCTAATTTTTCTAAAACTTCTTGTCTAGTTAAAGGTTGATCTTCAGAGTAGTCATCATAGTCGTCATTATCTTCAAAACCTAAACTAATCAAAATATCACTTAACATTTTCTTAACAGTCGGATATGAAACTCCCATTTCTTTTTCGATCCCCTTAATATTTCCATGATTTTTCAAAAACAATTCTACAAACATCAATTGTTCACTCGTTAATAAACTTAATCGACTTAAATGAAATTCACCACTAATTTCTATTTGGCATTTCTCACATTGCAATTTAGTAATTGTTAATTCATTATGACATACCGGGCAATGACTAATAACTTCTTTTTTCATCTTTTCACCTCATTATATTCAACTTTTACAAATATTATAATTGTAAAAATTAATTTTATCAATTATTTTTTTAATTTTTTTTATTATTAAATTAATAAAATTAATTTATTTATTAATATTTTGATTCAATATGTAAAATTTTCTTTTTAAAATAAAAAACCATCTTTAATACAAAATAATTAAAGATGGTCAAAATAATTCTTTATTTAAAAATTTTATAAAAAAATAGCAATAATAGCAGTGGCAACACCACTCATTACTAGACTAACCCCAGCAATTCCTCCTGCTAGTTCATCGATTTCTAAGGCTTTAGCAGTTCCAACCGCATGTGAAGTACCACCCAATCCTATCCCGATTATTAGCGGATTTTTAATTTTAAATATCTTAATAATAATCGGGATAATGACCGCCCCAATTACGGCCGTTAATATGACTACTGCCACTGTTATTGCTCTAATTCCTCCCAAACGATTAGCAACTTCGATTGCGATAGGGGTCGTAGATGATTTAGGAATGAGTGAAGCAATAATATCATTTGGTAAATTAAATATTTTTCCAAGTAATATGACACAAAACATTGAGACAATTGCCCCTACGATTGATCCAATAATAATAGGTATAGCATATTTTTTGATTAAATCCATTTGTTTAACTATTGGTACAGCTAAACAAACAATTAATGGTCCTAAAAATAAGCTAATTCCACTTAAATCAGTTAAAAACTTATTCAATTCAATATTAAATATTTTAACATATATAATTAACAGCACCGCCGAAAATAATAATGGATTAAATAAAGATATTTTTGTTTTTTGATATAACCAATGTCCAATTACATAAAATAATAAAGCTAACATTACCCCAACAGTTTGAGAAGTTAATATTTCTTTCATTTTGACTCACCTTGTTTTAAAAATTTTTGTTGGATATAAATAGTTAATTTTATCGTGTAAGTTATCGCAATAAAACTTATTAACAAACTAATAATAATGATAACAACAATCTTAATAAAATTAGCTTGTAGGACATCAAAATATTCAACGACTGATACAGCTGCCGGAATAAAGAAAAAAGCCATGTTATTAGTTAGAAAACTACCTACTTCATCAACGTCTTCTAATTTAACAATTTTAATTTTCTTATTTAATAAAAATAGTAAAAATATAATTAATCCTAAAATAGTTCCTGGAAAGTAAATTTTAGTAAAAATATTTGATAATAAAATTGATAATACTTCGCCAATAACATAAAATAATAATATAATAAAAATTTGTTTAATAATTTTCAAGTCTGACACCCCTTTGTTAGTATTTGCATTTTATTATAACACAAGTATTTTTTAAAAATTGAAAAAATAACCACCTAAACGTTTTCAAAATAATTTCATATATATTAGGGAACAATATATACGAACACCATATCACAAGGAGGTTGGTATATTGAAAAAAGGGATAATGTCAGAACAGTTAAAACATGAAATCGCCAAAGAATTAGGTGTTTTCGAAACAGTTAAAAACGAAGGTTGGGGTTCTGTCTCATCACGGGATTGTGGACGAATAGTACAAAAAGCTATTGAAATCGCTAATAGAAATATAAAATAGTTTAACAAAAAAGAGGCTGTAAAAATTATTACAGCCTCATTTCAAATTATTATTCGCTATCAATATCTTCATTCAAACTATCTAATTCTAAAAGTTTTACTGATTTAAGTTCATCAGTAGTTCCAATTTTGCGCAGTTTACGTTGAATAGCCCGAGTTCTTGTTCCGACTAATTCATCTAAATCTTTATTAGCACTATTAATTTTTTCTTGGGCTTTAGTTAAAACTTTTCCAAATTTGAAAAATTCAGTTTTAACCGCTTCTAGTATTTCCCAAACTTCTTTACTTTTTTCTTGAATAGCCAATGTTCTAAAGCCCATTTGTAGACTGTTTAATAAAGCTGTTAGTGTTGTTGGACCAGCAATATTAACTTTATATTCTCGCTGTAAAATTCCTATTAAATCCAACTTCACCGCTTCCGCATACAACCCTTCAATTGGTAAAAACATAATGGCAAATTCAGTAGTATATGGAACATCAATATATTTGTCTTTTATTTCTTTGGCTGATTCTTTTAAAGCTCTAACTAATTCTTTTTGCGCTGCACTTATTTCTGCATTATTCCCACCATCATAAGCATCTAGCAACTTATGATATTTATCTAATGGAAATTTCGAATCAATTGGCAAGTATACTGGTTCTTTATCAGGTCCAGGCAATTTCACCGCAAACTCTACCTTATTTCCAGACCCTTTTTTAGTTTCAAAATTCATTTCATATTGACTTCTTGACATTATTTCTTCAATGATATTTTGTAATTGGATTTCACCTAAAGTACCCCGAGTTTTGATATTCGATAATACTTTTTTCAAATCACCAACACTTGTCGCAATTGATTGCATTTCTCCAAGTCCTTTATGAACCGCTTCAAGCCGTTCACTAACAGTACTAAATGATTTAGACAGACGTTCTTCTAAAGTTTTTTGTAATTTTTCATCAACAACATCACGCATTTGATCAAGTTTTTTACTATTTTCTTCTTGCAAACTTCGAATAGATTGTTCAAGTGTTTTACGAATATTTTCTAGTTTTAATTCAGTTTGCATATTAGTATCAACTAAAGTTTTATTAATTTCTTCACGTAATGCTTTTTGATTGTCTAAAAGATTTTTATTAAATTCTGAACGTTCCCTTAAATCTTTATCCATCGAATCTCTAATGTGGGTTTGTAATGTATCAAAACTTTTAACAAGATTATTAGTAATAATATCTAATTTTTCTAGTTGAATTTTGCTAATTTTATCTTGTTGGTCTTGAAACATTTGGCCAAGATTACGAACTGTATAATTTACACTTTCTTCTAATTCTTTTTTGAAGTCAATTAAAACTTCTTTTAATAAAATATTAGCATCTTTTAATTGATTATTTTGTTTTAATAAATGTTTATTTTGAAAATATAAAATTGCTAATATTCCAAATATCATTAAAACTAATAATACTAATAAAACGACAAATTGGATATCATTCATTATTTAATCACTCCCCAAGATAATTATACCATATTTCGTTTTTTTTTGATAAATAATTTTGAAAGGAGAGGATTATCAATACTTACAAGTTAAAATTTCTTAAAAGCAAGCACCGAAAATAATAAATAACTTAATCCTTGAAATAAATTTTTAAAGGCATTACGAAGGATAACAAAGAATTGATATCTACCTAAAATTTGTAGATCAAAAACAAAGATTTGTAGGATAAATGCACATAAAATTAAGATACCATATTTAATATTAGTTTCAAAAAGTAATAAACATGCAACAAAAGCTAAGCAAAAAATAGTAAATAAGATGTTATATGTATCATAAATATGCAAATTTGTTTTTGTAGCTATATTAGAGAAATAGAAAATAAGATAAACAAAATAAATAATAGCTATTATAATAGCAAAACCTCTCATAGCTGTTTGGACCGAATCTTTAAAAGTATTATTTGTTAAAAAAACTATCCCGATTAAAAATAATAATTTAAATATTTTTTCAACTGGAGAAATATAGAAATAAACTTTAAGCAAGATTGTATGAATATCACGAATGATTAATGCGTTATAATTAGTCAAACTCAATAAAACGAGTATGGTAGACACACCAACCATAAATAGTGCTCCTGATGCTAATAGAATAAGGCCCAAACGATTAATTTTCTTATTCATAAAAACCTCCTGTTTATGATATAAATTGTATAACCTATATTA
>LFRX01000043.1:14924-28778 GCA_001512985.1 Acholeplasmatales bacterium DTU056 | reverse complement strand
GCATCTAATGAATCAGCTCCTAAATCTTCCGCAAGTCTAGACTCTAATTTAATTTTATCTTTATTAATGTCTAATTCTTTCGAAACGATATCAATAACTTTTTCTACGATCATAGTAAATGTCCTCCTTTTTACAAAAGCATTATAAATGATAGGTTATATTTTGTCAAGGAATTTTAAGTTATTTTGCCTTAGGAATAACAAAGGCAATTTTATTAGGAATTATCGAGAAATTTAATTTATTAGTTTTAATAACTTCGCCATCAAAACTTACACTCAATTCTTTTTGACTAACAAAATTTACTTGCTTGCATTTTTTATGAATAATATATTTAGCTAGTTTGGGATGTTCCAAATGTACTCCTCGTTTATAGTATTTAACAAATTTAATAAAAGTAAACCGTGAAACTTTTTTTACTACTATTAAATCAATAAGTCCATCATCGACTTTAGCTAGCGGAGCACAATAAAATCCTCCACCATAACAAATGCCATTGGCGATTGCGGCAAGAAGGATTTTACCATCATAAAAGACACCATCTTCAGTAGAGATTTGAACTTTATGACTCATTTTTGAAAACAAGCTATAAACTACTGCTAAAATGTAAGCTATTTTTCCTTTAATATTGCGAATTCTTTTAAACTTATTAAAGTTATATGCTACTTCACCATCAAATCCTAAATTGCAAATATTTAATGCATAGCGGCCGTTAAATTCTATCACATCAACTTTTTGAGGAGAACCATCGATTAAATTTTCTAAATTTAAGAAATCTTCAATTTCTCCAAAGTTTTTGACAAAATCATTACCAGAACCGCAAGGATAAGCCGTTAAACTTACATTATCAAATTCAACAATTCCATTTAATACTTCATTTAATGTTCCGTCCCCACCACAACTATAAAAACGTTTATGTTCATTTGGATGATCAAGACAATAAATTTTAGCAAAATCTCGAGCATCATTTTCTCCTGTAGTAATATGAATATGATAGTCTTCTTGACGATTCGAGAATATATTTTTTATTGTGTTTATCAAATATTCACTAATATCACGAGCACCAGCTTTGGGATTAATAATAAAAACATGTTTCATAATACCTACTCCTATTTATACAATCGATAACAATTTCTTTTTACAAATAACATGGAAATCATAATTGATATATTGGGCAATTTCTAATGGCATTCTCATAATTAAACTATCAATAATTGAAACCATCAAAAGAACCGTTTGTAATAAATTATCATAACTAAATTCTTTCATAATCTCATATATTTTTTCTTTTAAATCACGATCTAATACTTTATATAATCCTTTTAATCCTAGTTTGGCATTATTAGGATCACTAATTATACGAAAAATAGTACTTATATCACTAAACAAATGACTTGCTAGGCGAAATGCATAAGGAATATCGTTACGGAGATATGCGGAAATGAAGTCGAGCAAAGTGTAATTAAATGTATTAAAGTATTCGCCAGCTTCTTTAGGTAATAAACTGTAATTTTTACAAGGAAAATTATCTAAAACATTTTTAGGGTCATAAATAATTACCATTTTACCATATACTTGTAGATTTTCTAGAGTAGAAATATATAAATTTATTCTAAGTCCATCTTCATAAATAGCAACGATTTGCGGGCAAGAGAAAAAGACAAAAAAGTGATGAATGATTTGTTTATATGATTCCAAATATTCATAACGCTTGTCTAAAACATAATCCATTTTAGATCGTTCAACTACTAAATACAGGTCAATTATAGAATGTTCATCAAAATATTCTTCTGCTAATTCTCCTTGAACAAAAATCGCTTCTACGTTTTTATCACCAATAATTGTCTTACAAATTGCTTCAATTGCGATTTTTTGGTTCATTTGTTATCACCTACTTTACATTATTGTATCATATTTTAGAATAAATAAAAATAGAAATGTTGCGGTAAATCAACATTTCTATTAATTACAAATATTCTAATTATTCTTGTGGTGGAATCATTGTTAACTCTAAGCGCCCTTTTGCAACATTGACTGAGACAACCCACACTTTTACGATGTCTCCAACACTTACCACATCTAATGGATGTTTAATGTATTCTTTACTGATACGGGAGATGTGTACTAATCCATCTTCTTTTACCCCACAGTCAACAAAAACACCAAAGTCAACAACATTACGGACTGTTCCTTGTAATTCCATACCAACTTTTAAGTCTTCTAGTTTTAAAACATCACTACGTAAAATCGGTTTATCAAAACTATCTCGTGGGTCACGAAGTGGAGCAACTAACGCATCTAAAATATCATTAAATGTATAATCGCCGACCTCTAAACCCTCTTTTAATTTTTCACGGTCACAATTTTTTACCGCTTCAATTAATTTTTTACTTCCAAGATCATCTTTAGTGCAACCTAAACGTTTCAATATCTCTTCCGCAATCGGATAACTTTCTGGGTGAATAGCAGTCATATCTAGTTTTTCTTCACCATCACTAATACGTAAGAATCCGATACATTGTTCGTATGTTTTCTCACCAATACCTTTTACACCATTAAAATCTTTACGAGATTGGAAGCGACCATGTTTTTCGCGATGTTCAACAATGCTTTTCGCTGTTTTGGCATTTAATCCTGATACACGTTGTAATAAAGCCACAGAAGCTGTATTTAAGTCAACACCAACACTATTAACACATGTAGAAACGACGAAGTCTAATGATTCACTTAATTTTGCTTGAGAAACATCGTATTGATATTGTCCAACACCAATTGATTTTGGATCGATTTTTACTAATTCCGCAAGCGGATCTTGTAAACGTCTTGCAATTGATACAGCTGAACGTTCTTCAACTTCATAATCTGGGAATTCTTCACGAGCCAAATCAGAAGCTGAATATACTGAAGCACCGGCTTCGTTTACGATAATATAAAACACTTCACGATTAATTTTTTTCAACGTTTGGGCAATAAAACTTTCGGTTTCTCGGCTTGCAGTTCCGTTTCCAATTGCAATTACTTCGACTTGGTATTTATTAATTAAATCAATTAAAATTTGTTCAGCTTGTTTAACACGTTCTTCAGGAACATTTTCTCCTGGATATAATTGATGTGGATACATAACATTTTTATCTAAAACTTTTCCTGTTTGATCAACTACCGCCATTTTACAACCAGTACGATATGCTGGGTCGACACCAAGAACAATTTTTCCTTTTAGTGGCGGTGTCAATAAATATCTACGTAAGTTTTCCATGAAGACTTTAATTGCTTGGTCTTCAGCTTTTTCTTTTAATAACGCTCTAATTTCTCGTTCAATTGAAGAACGAATTAGACGTTTATAACTATCTTCAATAGCTTCATATACTAAATTTGCAGTAATAGAATTTTCATTCTTAATAACTTGACGTTTTAAATAATTTAATACGTAATCAACATCTTCTTGGATAGAAACTCTTAAGACTTTTTCTGATTCACCGCGATTCATAGCTAAAACACGGTGTAATTTAATAAAACGAACTGGCTCAGAATAATTATAATACATTTCATATACACGTTTTTCATCTAATTCTGGAGCCTTAACTTCCGAAGTCATCATTCCTTTTAATTCGAAATGACGGCGAATCCATTTACGATATTTAGGTTCATCCGAAATAATTTCCGCAATAATATCTTTCGCACCTTGCAAAGCTTCATTTTCATCTTTAACAACTAAGCCTTCTTTTTCAAGTTCTTCAGTAATTTCTTTAGTAACATATTTACGAGCTTCTTCGAAAACATCTCCTTCTGTTGGGAAAGAAAGTAAATATTCCGCAAGCGGTTCAAGTCCTTTACGTTTGGCTTCAGTTGCTCGGGTTTTCTTTTTCTCACGGAATGGACGGTAAATATCTTCAATTTCGGATAGTTTTGTAGCATCCAAAATTGCTTGTTTAATTTCAGGAGTTAATTTTCCTTTTTCTTCAATTAAACGCATTACATCTTCTTTGCGTTCTGCAAGTTTTTGTCCATAGTCCCATTGTTGCCAAATAGCCCGAATTTGCTCTTCATCAAGTCCGCCAGTTTGTTCTTTTCGATAACGAGCGATAAATGGAACAGTTGCTCCTTCATTAAGTAATTTTAAAACTTCTTTGATTTGAGAAATTTTAACATTTTGTTCAGCAGAAATTTGCTTCAATAATTGTTCATTAATGTAATTGTTCTCAGTCATATCTTTAACACTCCTTACTTTTCACACACAACTCATATTATAACACTTTTATATTGAAAACTCAAATTAATTTTACCTTCTTTCTAAACAAAATAAAAAGAGCTAAAAAGCTCTTTTTATTCTTGAAAATTTAGCAGATCTTCTATCTCCATACTATTATCATTTTCACTTTCCCCGTTATTTAGTTCCGTATTTTCGTACTCAATACCTTCATAAAAGTCCGTCTCAATAATCTTATTTAATTTCTCTAAAATTTCTTCAACTACATATTTTTTATCGTCGCTTAATTCATTCATTAGGCTAGTAAGTAACGCATAATAAAACTTACCATAATGACGGACAATATCCAAACTTTTTTTCGTTAAATAAACTATTACAACACGGCGGTCTTGTTTATGGCGAGTACGAATCACATAACCTTTTTTTACTAGACTATCAATCGTTATCGATAAAGTTCCGCGGGTAATCTTCAACTCCTCAGCAATCTCCGTCATTGATTTCGTATTAGAAAGTCCAATAATATATAGTACTTTTACTTCAGTCGGAGTTACATCGGTAATTCCATATTTTCGTAAGTATTCTCGTTCAAAAAATTGCAACTTTGATTGAAATTCAAAAAATGACTCCCCAATACTTTTGACTAAACCATCGTAATCTTTCATAACCCGCTCCTACTTTATCTAATACTTAGCAATTTATTTTAACATGTTTTTTCAAAGTTTTCAAGGTCTTGGAGAGGTAATACTTACTGATTACTTTCTAAAAAATCAATAATATCTCCAACAGTTTTAAAGTTTTGGGCTACTTCATCACTCACAGTAACCCCAAATTCATCTTCTAAGGTCATAATTAACTCAACAGCATCTAATGAATCCGCCCCTAAATCTTCAATAATTTTTGTCTCACGGGTAATCTCAATATCCTTTAAATCCATTTCCCGTTTAATTATTTGTGCAATTTTTTCTAACATCGCAATCTCCCTTTCTTATTATATATTAATAATTAACATACCCTACGCCTAATGCGGATAAACCAGTATGGGCAACAACAGTTGCTGGGATTTTAAAAACTTTTATTGGTAAATGTGGAAACTTTTCATGAACTTTTTCTTTGAAAAGTTCTAGATTCTCATCCTCAGTTGCAAAGGCAATATGAATATGTCCTGTTTTATGGTTAACTTGTTCATTAACCAATTCAATCATACGATCTAAAGCCTTTTTGAAAGTTCTAACATTTTCTACCCCGGTAATTTTTCCTTCTGGTGTTAATTGAATAATTGGCTTAATTTTTAAAATATTGGCAACGAAACTTTTGGCATTTGATAATCGCCCATTTTTAACAAGTGGTGTTAAATCATTAACTGTAAAATAATAAGTACTGCCATCACGCATATAATACATTCTATTAATTATTTCTTCTGAAGTATACCCTTCACTTGCCATCCGAGCAGCTTCTAGCGCCATTGCACCAAGAATTGAGACTGTGCGCTTGGTGTCCACGACATGGACAGCAATACCTTCAACTAATTCTTTGGCTTGAATTGCATTTCCATATGAGCCACTTATTTCCTTAGAAATTGGTAAATAAATAACTTCTTCATATCCTAATTCTTTTAACTGCTCATACATTTGCAAAATTTCTCCAATAGAAGCTTGTGATGTTTTAGCTATTTCATTAGAATTCCGTAACGCTTCATAAAATTCTTCATCTTTATTTTTCATAAAGTTTGTAAATACTCTATCACCAATAAAACATGGTAAGTCTAACATAAATAAATGTTCGTAATTATGTTCCATCGAATAAATTGATGATGAGCTATCCGTTAAAATAGCAATTTTACTTTTTTTCATCACTACCCCTCTTTCTAATTCAGTTTTCAAATATTTTGAATATCAAATATTTTGAAATTCAAACTAATTTTATCATATTTATTTTTTTCTGTCAACAAAAAAAAGTAAGATAAGCAACTTATCTTACTTTTAATATGCTTTTCGATATACTTCTAAAGCAAAATTAAAATCTATTGGAGTAAAAGCATTTTGATAAACGAAAGTTTTATTTTTTGTTAAGGAATTAGCCATACCGATAATATTAATATTTGGAATATTTAATTCTCTTAGTTTAGTTGGCATCCCAATAGTTTTAAAATAAATTTCCATATTATTGATTGCTTCTTTTGTTTGATCTTCAATTGCTTGATTAGGATTGACGTCAAATACTTCTACTCCTAGTCTTGCAAATTTTTGATAATTTTGATGATATACTAATCGTGCCCAAGCCGGGAATAAAATAGCTAATCCGACTCCATGAGGTACTTCATCATACATTCCACTTAATTCATGTTCTAATTGATGGACAGGCATATATGTATTTTTTAGACTCGCTGTTAATCCGTTATGAGATAAACTACTTGCCCACATTAAAGTTGCACGGGCTTCATAATCGCGGGGATTATGAATTGCTTTAAGTCCCGCATTTTTAACGGCCTTCAATAATGCCAAACTCATTGAATCAGTTAGTTCAATGAAATCATGAGATGAAAAATATCTTTCTAAAGTATGCATCATAATATCAACAATACCACACGCTGTTTGATATTTTGATACTGTATATGTTAATTCTGGATTAAGAATAGCAAATAATGGACGATTTAAATCATGATTGAATCCGCGTTTTAATTTTAACTCTTCATTGGTAATCACACAAGAATTACTCATTTCGCTTCCAGCCGCTGAAATCGTTAATATCACACCAACAGGTAATGCATCATATGGTTCAACTTCTTTGACATTAAAGCGCCATGGATCCTCACTAGTTTTAGCGCCTAAAGCGATGGATTTTGCGGAGTCGATGACGGAGCCACCACCAACTGCTAATACTAATTCAATTTGTTCTTGTTTACAAATCTCTACTCCTTTTCGAACAAGAGAAATTTTTGGATTCGGTTCTACTCCTCCCAATTCTATACAACTAATCCCCGCTTTAGTTAATGACTCTTTAACAATATCATAAAGTCCCGTTTCTTTAATCGATTTTTGTCCATAATGAAATAGAACTTTTTTGATTTTATAACTTTTTAATATTTCTCCTACTTTACGTTCGTAACCTTTTCCAAAAAAAACTTTGGTTGGGGTATAGTAAATAAACTCTTTCATATTTATACACTCCTTTTGTGGTTCATACCCTTATATTAATCTAAATTTTATTTTTATGCAAGTATTATCATAATATTCTAATATTATACATATTTATGTATATTAGTATCTTAAGTGTTTTCTAGATTATTGTCTTTTTTTGTAAATAGTGATACAATAAAACTACTGAGGTGATCTAATGAATCTTACAAATGATTGGAAAATGTTATTACAAGGGGAGTTTAATAAACCTTATTTTATAAATCTAATGGAAATTTTAAAAAGAGAAGAGCAACAATATTTAATTTTACCCCCGAAAGAAGATCGGTTTAACGCATTAAATTTAACATCATATAAAGATACTAAAGTTGTCATTATCGGACAAGACCCCTATCACAATCTTCATCAAGCACATGGCTTAGCCTTTTCTGTTCCCGATAATATCCCTCTTCCACCATCATTAAAAAATATTTATATTGAACTTGCAAATGATTTAAATATTCATAACACTAAAGGGAATTTGACTTCATGGGCTAGTCAAGGCGTTCTTCTTTTAAACGCTGTATTAACAGTACGTCATAATCAACCTAACAGCCATAAAAATATTGGGTGGGAGCAATTTTCCGATAAAGTAATTAGTTTATTAAATCAAAAATTAACCCCCGTCGTCTTCATTTTATGGGGGAAAAATGCCCAAGAAAAAGAACATTTAATTAATAATCCTGACCATTTAATTATTAAGAGTCCCCATCCTTCTCCATTTTCTGCTCATCAAGGATTTTTTGGTTCTCGTCCTTTTTCAAAAACAAATAATTTTTTAATTAGAACTGGACAAACTCCAATTAATTGGAAAATTGATTAAAAAAGCTTGTCAACATTTGTGACAAGCTTTTTTTAGTGGTTTGCTAAATAGCAAATTGTTTTCCAAAGAGCATAGACACATGCTCGCTGTCTAACCATATTTCGATTACCCTTAAATTGATAACAATCAGTATATAAAGTTTCATTGATTTGAATTCCAAAGTGAACTAAACCGACTGGTTTATCTTTACTTCCTCCTGTCGGCCCAGCAATTCCGCTAATTGCAATGGCGATATCACATCCTGTTAAAAATTTTAAGCCTTTCGCCATTTCAGAAACTGTTTCTTTACTTACAGCACCATATTTTTTTAGAGTATAAGGATTTACTTGTAAATATTTAGTCTTGGCTTCATTACTGTATGTTACTACACTTTCGCCAAAAACTTCACTTGAACCACTGACATTTACAATCATACTTGCAAGCATACCGCCAGTACAACTTTCAGCTGTAGATACCGTCATTTTTTTCTTTTTAAGCAAATTAACAAAATGCTCTTCAATACTTAATTCTGCATCCCCAATTAAGTTATCTCCAAAAATCTCATTTAATTCTTGGTTTGCTTGTCTAAATATTTTCTCATTGTCTTTAGTGCTAGAAACCACAAAACGGATTGTTCCAAGGCCAGCATATGGAGCCATTTTGATTTGTGGATATTTTTGATAAATGGGGGATAGTTTTTCTTCTAAATCAGCTTCTCTAATTCCAACAAGCAAATATTTTTTTGTTATTTTTTTAATATTAGTAATTTTTTGTAAAATAGGCATTACATAATTTTCAAACATTGGATGTAATTCAACTGGTGGCCCAACTAAAATAAAGAGATGTTTATTAGTATATGTTAGATAACATCCAAGGGCACTACCAAATGGATTAGCAAGTAATTTCGACCCTTTTGGATAATAGATTTGTTTGTTATTTACACTTGCCATACCATTTGGAAAATATTTTTGTAAATGTTTCTTAGCTTCTTTATATTCTACAAGTTCTAATCCTAATGCTTTCGTAATTACTTCTTTCGTGAAATCATCATGAGTTGGACCTAAGCCCCCAGTGGTAATTAATATATCACAATCGCTATTGAGAAAGTCTTGAACAAATTTCGTAATTTTTACTTCATCGTCGCCAACCACATTAACTTCATCGATTTGAATATCCAAAATATCTAATTGACTGGCTATATATGATGCATTAGTATTAACAGTCAATCCATATAAAACTTCATCACCTACATTTAGTATTTGTGCTTTCATGGTTTCACCCCAAAATAATAACTTTTAATTTACACATTAAATCTAAATAAAACTATATCTCCATCCTGAACCAAATATTCTTTACCTTCAAGACGCATTTTCCCAGCCTCACGTGCTTTATTCATTCCGCCATAACGAATTAATTCTTCATATGGGGTAACTTCGGCTCGAATAAAACCTCTTGCAAAATCACTATGAATAATTCCCGCACATTCTTGAGCAGTCATTCCTTTTTTAAATGTCCATGCTTTGACTTCTTTTTCACCGGCTGTAAAGAAAGTTGCTAATCCTAATAAATCAAAGGTTGTCCGTACTAATTGATCAAGACCACTTTCAATAATTCCTAAATCTCGTAAAAATTCTTCGCGTTCATTATCTTCTAATTGACTTAGTTCTTCTTCAATTTTTGCACAAATCATTACCGTTTTCGTATTGGTTTTTTTGGCATACTCTTCAACTTTTAAAACATATTTGTTTTTTTCTATTAGATCTTCTTCACTAACATTCAAACAATAAATCATCGGTTTTAAGGTTAATAAATTATATCCTTTAATTAGTTTTATCTCTTCTTCAGTCAAGTCAACCTCACGAGCAGGAATACCAGATTGTAAAGCAGTTTTTAATTTTTGTAAAGCTTGATATTCTATTACGGATTCATGATCAACTTTAAGTTGAGCTTTCTTTTCAACCCGGGGAATACGACGTTCAATCAATTCTAAATCCGCAAAAACCAACTCTAAATTAATTGTTTCAATATCTTCTAATGGATCTATTTTTCCACTAACATGGATAATATCATCATTTTCAAAACAACGGACAACATGAACAATAGCGTCTACTTCTCTAATATGCGATAAGAATTGATTACCAAGGCCTTCGCCTTGGCTAGCCCCTTTGACTAGTCCAGCAATATCCGTAAATGAGAAATGTGCATAGACAATTTGTTTTGGGTTAACTAATTTGGCAATTTCTAGTAATCTTTTATCCCTTACATCCACAATTCCCACATTAGGATCGATTGTTGCAAAGGGGTAGTTTGCGGAAAGGGCGTTGGATTTTGTTATGGCATTAAATAAAGTTGATTTCCCCACATTGGGTAAACCAACGATGCCTGCAGTTAATGACATTATATATTCACCTCAATAATTATTTTATCACAATTACCTTTTTTGAGAAAGACATTTTAATAATAAATCTTAAATGTATAAAAATAGTAAAAAATACCAAAAATACTATTAAGAGGTGAAACTATGCACGGCGAAAACTTCTTTCCCCAAACCACCCTACTAAAAACCAAAAATAAACATAAACTAATCTACCTAAACTATTTAGAACCAAAATTAGAATTTGAAAAAACGAAGGAGTCACCATTTTATTTTGATGAAAGCTATAAAGATAAAATATTAATTCGTGGAGGATATGCTAAAAAAATATTAGATAAATTATTTATTGGATATAATAGTTCTGAAATTAGTTCTTTTGGAATTTTAAAAATATCAAAAAAAATATTTCTTGAAGCACAAATAATTAAATTAAAAAATGATGATTATTTATTAATTAGCGATGACTTGAGTTTAGCTTATAAAAAATTAAGTCGCCTAGCCCGTTTAAAGAAAAAAATTATTATTTTTGATGTCTCCCGCTTATACTCATTATTTAGTATTTATAACTTAACTGATACCACCCCATTAAAATCATTTAATCCTTACACAACCACCTACCAACAAGTAAAATTTATCCAAATTCTTATTGAGACAAATCGTAAAGAGCAATTACTTACTCTATTTGAACAATCTTCATTATTTGCAATCGGACTTGAAACTCGTAATACTTTCCTATATAATAATAACAGTATTCCAACTGTTAATACACTAAATCCTAAAAAGCGTCGTGAGCTTTTAAAAATAATTTACAATTTAAATCAAAATCAAAGAATTGTTCGTTTTGAAATTTTAGGATTTATTGAATATCAAAAAAATAAAATCTATACAATTACAAAACAAAAAGTTGGAAGACTAATTAATATATATTCTTCTTTTGATAATAAATATCCGTATGCATTTGGATACATTAAAAGTGATTGTTTTGATCAATACTTTTTTATAAAATCCCATCGTGATTATATTATTAGCAAATTAATAAAATAAGAGAGGAAAGTTATGAAAAATTTAATTGTTATTATTTCTAAAGATTTTTTACCAATAATTGATTTAGAACAATTTAATTATATAATCGTAAGAAATAACTATGAATTAATTGACCATGATTGCCTACTATTAAATAATGAAAAGTTATATTTTGATTATTTAATTATTGATAATTTAGAAGCAGCTAAAAAATTAGATTTACTAATCGAAGAACCTTACGTTGTTACTAATGCCTTTTTAGAAACTTCTACTGAGCGTATTTTTGCCTTTGGTGACATTGTTTTAAATCTTAAACCAAAAGATGAACAATTACGAATGATACTTGAATATATTAAAAATCCTTACTAGAAAAGTTTTTTAACTTTTCTTTTTTTATTTATAAAGCAAATATTTATGAACAAAATATACATAGAATAGATGCTTTTATAAGTGACATATGAAAGATATTTTTTCGAGGTGACATATGAAATTTAAAAAAAATATATTGCTAATTGCTAAATATTTATTTATTGTAAGTATTTTAGGATTTATTTTACTATTTATTTTTTTATCAGTTTATTCTAAACGTTTTGCTTATTCTATACCTGAAGTGATGAATATTGAATTATATGATAATCAGGGAAATAAGTTCTTAAGTTTGAGTAATGGAAATAAACAATCATATATTACTTTAGATCAAATTAGTCCGTATTTAATTGATGCATTTATTTCAATTGAAGATAAAAAATTTTTTAACCATCAAGGTATTGATTTGCTGCGCATCGGTGGTGCTTTATTAGCTAATATCAAAGCAGGTGAAATTACTCAAGGTGCCTCAACCATCACCCAACAATATGCTCGTAATTTATTCTTGACGCAAGATAAAAACATTAAACGCAAGATTGATGAAATATTTATAGCAATTAATTTAGAAAATAAATATAGTAAAGAAGAAATTTTAGAAGGATATTTAAATTCAATATACTTTGATCATGGAATATATGGTGTTGAAGATGCTTCTTTGTTTTATTTTAATAAACACGCCAAAGATTTGAGTCTTGCGGAAGCGGCGATGATTGCCGCAATCCCCAAAGGACCAGGATATTATTCACCAATTAAAAACTATGAAAATAATAAACGTCGTAAAGAATTAATCATTAAAGAACTCCTTAAAGATAAAAAAATCACTATTGAAGAAGCTAATCAAGCTCTTCAAGAAGAGCCAAAATTATACGGTATTCCACCACAAACCAACGAATATAATGCGCCATACTTCCAAGATTTAATTATGGAAGAAATTAAAAAAATATTAGTAATTACTCCCGCTAAACGACAAAGTTATAAAGTTTATACTACATTAGATATTTCTTTAAATAAAACTCTTGAAGAGTGTATTGAAAAATATTATCCTTACAATAGCGAAATAGAAATAGCCGTTTATGCCATTAACCCACAAAACGGTCATGTTTTAAGCGTTATTGGTGGAAAAGACTATCAAAAATCTCAATTCAATCGGGCAACAAAAGCATTACGTCAACCTGGTTCTACTATAAAACCATTCCTTTACTATGCGGCATTAGAACACGGTTTTACTCCTGCCACAACTTTTCTCAGCGCTCCTTCTACATTTTACATCAACGGCATTAGTTATTCTCCCAATAATTATGCTAATATTTATCCAAACCAAGATATTTCGATGGCTTACGCCTTAGCAACTTCAGATAATATTTATGCAGTTAAAACCCACCTTTTCCTAGGAAATGGTATTTTTGCGAAAACATTAAGGGACTTTAAATTTACTACAAAAATCAATGATAATCCTTCTTTAGCTTTAGGAACTAGCGAGGTATATTTAAGCGAATTAGTCAATGCTTATGCACATCTAGCTAGCCTTGGTAAAGAAGTTACCCCAACTCTAATTACTAAAATCACAGATATGAATGATAAAGTATTATATCAAGCCAAAAACAATACTCAAAGACAACTTTTTGATAAAGCTAATACATATATTTTAAATGAAACGATGACCAATGTATTTGATAATCGCTTGGCGATTAATATTAATGTCACTGGAGCACCGATCGCCAATATGTTAACAAGAAAATATGCCGCTAAAAGTGGTTCAACTGATTTCGATAATTGGATTGTGGGTTATAATAAAGACATTGTTTTAGGTATTTGGACTGGTTATGATGATTCACGTGAAATAATCCGCAGTGATGAGCAAAAATATATTAAATACATTTGGGCTGAAGCTATCGAGACATATATGAAAAAT
>LFRX01000043.1:5915-14853 GCA_001512985.1 Acholeplasmatales bacterium DTU056 | reverse complement strand
GTTTGTTTTTATTTAAAAGACAATTGTAATAGTAATTTCTTCACCATTCCGTAAAACAGTTAAAATGGCTTCATCACCAGAGCCAATAATATATTTTCCAAGTTCAGCTCGTAAAACTTGACTTGTTTTAATTTCTATATCATTAATTTTAATTATAATATCATGAGGTTGAATACCATGACGTTTAGCAATTCCTTCTTGAACTGCTGTAATATATAAACCATATCTTAATCCTTCAGGAATATTAAATCCTTCAGTTTCTAATTCTGATTTTGGAAATCGAATTAGTTGTCTTACTTCACTAGCAGTAACACCTAATACTGGTCGATTTGGAACAATTCCTTGTTCAAGACTTGGTAATAATTCTTGGATAACTGTATATGGAATTGCAAAACCAATATTATCAATATCAGCCGAAACAAGTTTTAAAGTATTAATACCAACAAGTTTTCCTTCAATATTAACTAATGCTCCTCCACTATTTCCTGGATTAATAGCAGCATCATGTTGAATATATTCCGCATCCCAATCATTAATTCCATCGTCATCGGTATCATCACTTAAATAACGTTTTGGATGAGATACAATTCCTAGAGTAGCAGATCCGTAATATTCGTACCCTGGATGACCAATTGCAATTACAATATTTCCCCGTTTTAAATCATAGTTATTATCTGGAAATTCGATCGGTTGAATGTATTTTGTATATTCAAAAGTGATTACCGCTAAATCCACTTTGGAATCCCTAGCGATAACGGTTGCAGTAACGTCAATATCGTCATCGCCAAGATAGACTTCGATATCATTACTTGTTTTAACAACATGCTTGTTCGTAATGACGTAATATTTGTATTTTACAACATTAGAATTATTTATTGTTGTTTCACATTTGTCAACAGTTGTATTATCGTTTAAGTATGCAATGCACTTATAGATGACTCCTGAGCCAGTACTAGAAATTTTACGTGTAAGTCCTACTCCCTCATAGCGAGTAACTCCAACGACAGCCGGAGATACTTTTTCGATGATGGCTGGCATAAGCTCATTGAAGTCGGAAATGTCTATGTCAACATGATATGATTTATTATGGATTTCATTATTGACAAGTTGATCACAACCTGCAAGAACTAACATAAAAATAACAAGAATAAATAAACGATATAATTTTTTCATATCTATTCACCTCTTTAAATATTAAACAATTTTTTGACATTTTCTTCAATTTGCTTTTCAACTACACTAACATCCACACTCTTTATTTCCGCAATCTTCTCAACAATCTCCCTAATATACTTAGGACGATTTAATTTACCACGGTAAGGTGCTGGAGCTAAATAAGGAGCATCAGTTTCAGATACAATATACTTCAAATCAATTCCTTCAACAACCCTCTTTATTTCTTTACTATTTTGAAAAGTTACTACTCCTCCAATTCCTAAATACATCCCAATGTCAATAAATCTATGAGCCATTTCTAGACTTCCTGAATAGCAATGCATTACACCAGGAAGTCTATATTGTTTCAAAATGTCAAATGTATCTAAAGCGGCTTCACGCATATGTATAATTACTGGTTTATCATACTTTTTAGCAATCTCTAATTGTTTAATAAAAAACTCTTTTTGCAAATCTATAAAAGTTTTATCCCAGTAATAATCAAGTCCAATTTCTCCTATTGCAACTACTTTTTTATTATTTAACATTGCTGCGATTTTATCCAAATCATTAATACTAGCCTTTTTAACTTCGCTTGGATGAATCCCTACTGAAGCATATACTCCATCATATTGGTTTGCAATTTCAATGGCTTTTTGACTCGACTTGATATCATAACCAATGCAAATCATCTTAGTAACATTGACTTCATTAGCTTCTTGAATATGGAGTTTTAGATCTTGATATAAGCGTTCATCATTTAAATGAACATGAGTATCAATTAACAAAAAAATCACCTCGAAATTAACTTTTTGAGTTAAGATTGGACTTGCTATTACTTTGAATAATTAGTCTTCAATGTGGTAAAAATGGATTATACAGCCAATATTCGCCATTTAAACTAAAATTATCCAACATTATTGTTTATGGCGATAGTATTTGCGATATTTCTTTTGTTTTGTTACAAAATCCATATTTTGAAAAAATTCATCTAAATTTCCTTCGATTAAATCCGCTTTATTTAAGCAAATTGCTTGTTCAGGAGAAAGATAAAAGAAAACATAATCTTTTATATCACAAATACTAACCAATTGATTAAAAGGAATTTTAATATTCTCATTAGTATCTTGGACGGTTACATTAATTGTATCATAATCTATTTCAACAAGTAATACACTTACATTACTAAAATCTTTTTCAAATAGATTTATTCGATATATTTTATAGATAGTATAAACGATCATAAAAATATTAATTAGTAATAATATCCCAGTGGCGATTGCTAAAATGTAATTTTTAGAAAGAAGCATAAAAATGAAAAATATTAATCCAAAAACAATCACGATAAAATTAAAATAATATTTATTTTTACGAAAAATTTGAAATTTTAAGAATGCTTTTTGTTGCTCATAATTAGGTTTGGATATAAACTTTATCATGCGTTTCACCATTTCTTTTTTATTTTGATAATATTATACCACTAAAAACCAATAAAAAAAAGTAAAGTTTTTATTGATTTTAATAATTTCTGCTTTGAATATAAAAAGCCTGTTTTAGGCCCCCCTAAAACAGGCTAATTGTTTATCGAAATTACTTAATAACTTTAACTACGTTACCAGCACCTATTGTACGTCCACCTTCACGAATTGAGAATTTAGTTCCTTGCTCAACTGCGATTGGGTGAATTAATGTAACTTTTAATAATGTGTTATCTCCAGGCATTACCATTTCTACGCCTTCTGGTAATTCAATAACACCAGTTACGTCAGTAGTACGGAAGTAGAATTGAGGACGATAGTTAGAGAAGAATGGAGTATGACGTCCACCTTCTTCTTTTGTTAAGACGTATACTTGAGCTTCAAATACAGTATGTGGAGTAACTGATTTTGGTTTTGCAACTACTTGACCACGTTCAACGTCGTCACGAGCAATACCACGTAATAATAGACCTACGTTATCTCCAGCCATAGCTTGATCAAGTAATTTACGGAACATCTCAACGCCAGTTACAACTGTTGATTGAGTTTCACGAATACCAACGATTTCAACGTTGTCTCCTACTTTAACAGTACCACGTTCAACACGTCCAGTAACTACTGTTCCGCGTCCGGTGATTGAGAAAACGTCTTCGATTGGCATTAAGAATGGTTTATCAACATCGCGTTCTGGAGTTGGAATATAATCGTCAACGATGTTCATTAATTCTAAAATTTTTGCTTCATGTTCTGGATCGCCTTCCATAGCTTTTAAGGCAGAACCACGAACGATTGGAATTTCATCACCAGGGAAGTCATATTCACTTAATAATTCACGAACTTCCATTTCAACTAATTCTAATAGTTCTTCGTCGTCAACCATGTCAACTTTGTTTAAGAAAACAACGATGCGAGGAACACCTACTTGACGGCTTAATAAGATATGTTCGCGAGTTTGTGGCATTGGTCCGTCAGCGGCAGATACTACTAGAATTGCTCCGTCCATTTGGGCTGCACCAGTAATCATGTTTTTAACATAGTCAGCGTGTCCTGGACAGTCAACGTGTGCATAGTGACGTTTGTCAGTTTCATATTCTACGTGTGCTGTATTAATAGTAATTCCACGAGCTCTTTCTTCAGGAGCACCATCAATTTGGCCATAGTCTTTTGCTTCCGCAAGACCACGTTTTGCTAATACTCTTGTAATAGCAGATGTTAATGTAGTTTTTCCATGGTCAACATGCCCGATAGTACCAATATTAACATGTGGTTTCGTACGTTCAAATTTAGCTTTTGCCATTTAAATTTCCTCCTTACTTTCATCTATTGATTATATTTTATAATATTTACTTTCTAATTGCAAGTCTAATATGTCAAATTGTTTTAATATTTAGTATTTTTAATAATTCCTTCCGCTATAGACTGTGGACATTTTGCATAGTGAGCAAAAATCATTGTATAATTTCCACGCCCTTGGGTATTTGAACGTAAAGCAGTCGCATACCCAAACATTTCAGACAATGGAACTAGACATTTAATTAGTTGCACAGTTCCTTCAGCTTCTTGACCAGTAATTTGACCACGACGGCTTGTCAAATCACCAATTACATTACCAAGATACTCAGTTGGAGTAACAACTTCGACTTCCATAATAGGTTCTAGTAAAATTGGATTACAAAGGTCTTTTGAAGCTTTAAAGGCAATTGATGCAGCAACTTCGAAAGCAATTTGGCTAGAGTCAACTTCATGATATGAACCATCAAATAATGTAGCTTTAATATCAATTGTTGGATAACCAGCTAAGTTTCCAGTTTCTATCGCTGCTCGAAGTCCTTTTTCGACTGCTGGGATATATTCACGCGGAATAACTCCACCAACAATTTTATCCACAAACTCAAAGCCTTTACCTGGATTAGGTTCAAAACGAATCCATACATGACCATATTGACCACGTCCACCACTTTGACGGATAAATTTACCTTCAACTTCAGCTGCTTTAGAAATTGTTTCACGGTAAGATACTTGTGGTGTACCAACTTTTGCATCAACTTTAAATTCACGACGCAAGCGGTCAACAATAATCTCTAAGTGTAATTCTCCCATTCCCGCAATAATTGTTTGTCCAGTTTCACGATCGGTATAGGTTTTAAATGTTGGGTCTTCTTCCGCAAGTTTTTGTAACGCTACACCCATTTTTTCTTGATCTTGTTTTGTTTTTGGTTCAATTGCGACGTGAATTACTGGTTCTGGGAAAATCATACTTTCTAAGATAACAAAGTGTTTTTCATCAACTAATGTATCTCCAGTAGTAGTTTCTTTGGCTCCGACGATTGCGGCAATGTCCCCAGCATGCACTTCATTAATTTCTATACGATGGTTAGCATGCATTTGTAAAAGACGACCAATACGTTCTCTTTTCCCTTTAGTTGCATTATATACATAAGAACCTGCTGATAATGTTCCTGAGTATACTCTAAAGTAAGTAAGTTTTCCAACATATGGGTCAGTCATTACTTTAAACGCCAAAGCTGTAAAAGGCTCATTATCGTCAGAATGAACTAATACTTCATTACCATCTTTATCGACACCTTTCATTGGTGGAATGTCAATAGGTGATGGTAGGTAATCTATAACGGCATCTAGAACTAATTTAATTCCTTTATTTTTAAACGCTGTTCCACATAAAACTGGGAAAAATTTAACTGTTAAAGTCGCTTTACGAATTGCACGTTTTAATACCTCATATGGAATTTCTTGTCCATCAAGGTATAACATCATTACTTCTTCATCATAATCAGCAACCGCACTAATTAGGTTTTCACGTTTTTCTAGAACTTCATCCATTAAATATTCTGGAATTGGAATTTCACGATTAGTTTCATCTGGATCGCCTAAATAATATTCATAGGCTTTCATCGCTACGATATCGACAATACCTTTAAAATCAGCTTCCGCTCCAATTGGAACTTGAATCGGATAAGCTTTTACCCCTAAGCGTCGTTCAACGGTTGAAACTGCGTGATTAAAGTTGGCTCCGATTTTGTCCATTTTGTTAACATAAATAATGCGAGGAACATGATAATCGGTAGCTTGACGCCATACTGTTTCAGTTTGTGGTTCAACCCCTGCTTGCGCATCTAATACAGTAATAGCACCATCTAGGACGCGCAAAGAACGACTTACTTCAACTGTAAAATCGACGTGCCCCGGAGTATCAATTAAATTGATTCGATGGTTTTTCCAGTATGTAGTAGTTGCGGCAGAAGTAATTGTAATCCCACGCTCTTGCTCTTGCTCCATCCAATCCATTTGAGCAGCCCCGTCATGTGTCTCACCGACTTTATGGATTTTTCCGGTATGATATAGTATTCGTTCTGAAACAGTGGTTTTGCCTGCGTCGATGTGAGCCATGATGCCGATATTTCGCGTCTTCTCTAATGATATTTCACGAGGCATTTACTGATAACTCCTTTCTAAACTTAAATAAATTACCATTGATAATGAGCAAATGCTTTGTTCGCTTCTGCCATTCGATGTGTATCTTCGCATTTTTTAACTGCTGCACCAGTACCATTGGCAGCATCGATAATTTCATTTGCTAATCTTTCTTCCATAGTTTTTTCTTTACGTAATCTTGCATATTGAACAAGCCATCTTAATGCTAAAGTCATTTTACGATCTGGACGTACTTCTACTGGTACTTGATAGTTTGCACCACCAATACGACGAGCACGCACCTCAATTTGTGGTGTAACATTTTCTAAAGCTTGTTCAAAAACTTCCATTGCTGGACGACCAGTTCTTTTTTCAACTAGTTCAAAAGAATTATATAAAATTCTTTGAGCTAAACTTTTTTTACCATCTTTCATAATATTATTAATTAAACGAGTAACGATTGGTGAATTATAAATTGGATCAGGTAAGACTTTTCTTTTTGGTACATGTCCTTTACGAGGCATGATCTTTCCTCCTTTCAAGAATATTTAAGTAATTAATTTTGTATAAAAATCATTAAATTATTTAGGTCTTTTTGCTCCGTATTTACTACGACCTTGTTTACGGTGTTCAACACCTGTCGCATCTAATGTTCCACGAATAATGTGATAACGAACCCCTGGTAAGTCTTTTACACGACCTCCACGAATTAATACAACACTGTGTTCTTGTAAACGATGTCCGATACCTGGAATATATGCAGTAACTTCAATTCCGTTTGATAAACGAACACGGGCGTATTTACGAATCGCAGAGTTAGGTTTTCTAGGTGTCATTGTTGCAACCCTTGTACATACTCCTCGTTTTTGTGGTGAGTTATATTCAGTATAACGTTTTTTTAGTGTATTAAATCCAATACCCAAATGAGGAGATTTAGACTTTCTTTCTTTTGTTGTTCGTGGAATTCTTACTAACTGATTAATCGTAGGCATGATGTTCCTCCTTTCCAAAGTTAATTATGCCACATTACCTGGCGTATCAGTTGCTCATAAAATTATAGTTTTGGAAAACTCCAAAACTATAATTTCAAACACTCAAATATTATATATTTTTTAGTTGTTTTTGTCAAGAAAAATTTATTTTTAATTTGCGTCCAATTATTCCTCTACTTCTTCAGCAAACTCATATTCCACGTTTTCAACTAATCCTGTACCAGCAGGAATTAAGCCACCGATAATAACATTTTCTTTTAATCCTTCTAAGTAGTCAATTTTACCACGGATAGCTGCCTCTGTTAATACACGAGTAGTTTCTTGGAAACTTGCGGCGGATAAGAAGGAATCAGAACGAAGAGACGCACGTGTAATACCTAACAATAATGGTTTAGCAATAGGTGGTTGTTTACCATTTTTGATGCATTGATTAACCACATCATGAAACTCACTCTTAGACATAATTGTTCCTGGTAAGATGTCGGTTTGTCCTTCATTAACAATAGTTATTTTTTGTAACATTTGACGGATAATAATTTCAATGTGTTTATCAGAAATTTCTACACCTTGAGAACGATAAACTTTTTGTACTTCCGCAAGTATATAATTTTGGACATCTTCGACGGTTGTTACACGTAATAATTCTTTTGGATGAATTAGTCCTTCAACAAGTCTTTGGCCAGGTTCAACTTCGTCACCAACTTTAACAATCGGTAACTTACCACTATCAGTTAGGTATGTTTTTTCTTCAACGGCATTACGAATAACAATTTGCATACGGTTATCGCGTTCTTCATTAATAGCCACTACTTTACCGCGAATTTCAGAAATAATTGCTTTTCCTTTTGGTTCGCGGGCTTCGAATAACTCTTGAATACGTGGTAAACCTTGTGTAATGTCATCACCAGCAACCCCACCCAAATGGAATGTACGCATAGTTAATTGAGTACCTGGTTCACCAATTGATTGAGCAGCGATAATACCAACAGCTTCCCCAATTTCAACTTGTTTACCAGTTGATAGGTCGCTACCATAACATTTAACACATACTCCACTATGTGAATTACATGTTAATAGAGTACGAACATAAGCTTGTTTAATTCCTGCTTCAATAATTTGGTCAGCTTTGTTTTCATCAATAAATTCATTGGCATTAACAATTACTTTTTTAGTTTCTGGATGCATGATTGGTTTTGCGGCAAAGCGACCAACAATTCGATCTCTAAACGGAACAACAATAGAAGATGTTTCTTCATCTAATTCGTAAATATCAGAAACTAATATACCTCTATCTGTTCCACAGTCTTCCTCAGAAACAATTACATCTTGCGCAACGTCTACTAAACGACGAGTTAAGTAACCTGATTCGGCAGTTTTTAAAGCCGTATCGGTTGAACCTTTACGAGCACCGTGAGTTGAAATAAAGAACTCGGACATTGTTAACCCTTCACGGAATGATTTTTTAATTGGAATCTCCATAATTTCTCCTGAAGGTTTAGCCATTAATCCCCTCATTCCTGCTAATTGGACGAAGTTAGCAATATTTCCACGGGCTCCGGAGTCAGACATCATATAAATATGATTGTCTTTGAAATTATTTTTAACGTCCATTTTAATAACTTCTTCGATTACCTCTTTAGCTTTTGTCCACAACGCAATAATATGTTTGCGTTTTTCGTCTTGGGTAATTGTTCCGTAAATAGCAAATTCTTCATCGTATTTTAAGACGATTTTATCACATACTTTTAATAATCGTTCTTTAAACGTTTGATCTTTACTGTTATTTAAGTAGACGATTAACTCTTTATATAATGGATCATGTGGACTAATAAATTTATTAATAAATTTAATTAGCATTTCAGTAGCTTCTTGTTTTTCTTC
>LFRX01000043.1:0-5875 GCA_001512985.1 Acholeplasmatales bacterium DTU056 | reverse complement strand
GCAAGAGTAGAATATTTAAATCCTAAATCTTTCATTTTGTCTAAGGCTTTAGATGTTTCCGCAAGTCCATATTGTTTAAAGATTTCAGAAATAATTAATCCTAAGAATTTTTTATTAAATGGATTTGGTTCTGCATATTTTCCTTCCGGAACTTTTTGATTATTCTTTATCTCAACAAACTTATCTAAGAAATTACGAACAACTTGTTTAGAATCACCATCAGGTCCTAGTTTTTCAAGTTCAGCGCGAATATCTAGGAAATATTTGCTTGGTGTTTCCTTAATTAAGTTTTCATGGGTTGGTTCATTCAAATAAACAAATCCGTCAGGGAAAATTGTATTAAATATTAATTTACCATATGTTGTAAGTATGTATTTATGATAATCTTCTTTATTAAAGCGATAACGTTTAAGTGTGCGAATTGGCACAAAGATTTTAGTATGTAAAGTAATTTCTTCTTTTTCATATGCCAATTCAACTTCAAACATATCTTTAAAGATTCGCCCTTCATTTGGTAGGCCACTACGTTCAATTGTTAAATAGTAATTTCCTAATACCATGTCTTGTGATGGTGTAACGATTGGTTTACCATCTTTAGGCGCTAAGATATTTTTAGAAGCAAGCATCAAAACTCGTGCTTCTGCTTGTGCTTCAGTAGACAATGGAACGTGTACTGCCATTTGGTCTCCGTCAAAGTCAGCATTAAATGCTGGACATACTAACGGATGTAGGCGAATCGCTTTCCCCTCAACAAGTTTCGGTTCGAACGCTTGAATTCCTAAACGGTGTAATGTTGGCGCACGATTTAATAATACCGGATGCTCAACAACAATTTTTTCAAGCTCAGTCATCGCAATTGGATGACCTTCTTCGATCATCTCTTTTGCACGTTTGATACTAATTTTACTTGTTGGTGATTCATTCCCATCAGGTTCACGGTTAATAATCGCATTAATAATAAATGGTTTAAATAAAATTAACGCCATTTCTCGTGGTATTCCACATTGATACATTTGTAAATCCGGTCCAACCACGATAACACTACGTCCTGAATAGTCAACTCGTTTACCAAGTAAGTTTTGACGGAAGCGTCCTTGTTTACCACGTAATAAATCGGATAATGATTTTAATGGACGATTACGTTCCATTACTGGCTTACGATTGCGACGACCATTATCAATTAATGCATCAACCGCTTCTTGCAACATGCGTTTTTCGTTTTTGGTAATTAAGTTTGGCGCACGTTGTTCAAATTGTTTTTTCAAACGTGAGTTACGATTTAAAATACGACGATATAAGTCATTTAAATCAGTAGTTGCAAAGCGTCCACCGTCTAATTGAACCATTGGGCGTAAATCAGGTGGCAGTACTGGAATTACTTCCATAACCATCCATTCTGGTTTATTTCCTGATTTAATAAACGATTCAACAACCTCTAATCGTTTGACGATTTTTTCACGTTTTAATTTGCTGGCGTTCATTAATTCGCCACGCAACTCGTTA
This sequence comes from Acholeplasmatales bacterium DTU056, assembly GCA_001512985.1. Lineage (GTDB taxonomy): Bacteria > Bacillota_I > Bacilli_A > ML615J-28 > CAG-698 > DTU056. The sequence continues at coordinate 4,372 of LFRX01000043.1, read as the reverse complement.
TATGTTTCTTCCAAATCAAGTTCTTGTAATAAATATTTAATTGCTTCTGCACCTGTTAAAGATTTGAATCTACGTGGTCCATATAAACGTTGATAATAACTATTTTCTTGTTCAGTTAAAATACGACCTTTATATAACTCTTCAATATTTCCTGGATCAACAACAATATATGATGCCAAATAAACTATGTCTTCAACAACTTTACTTTTCATATCTAAAAGTAAAGCAATTTTACTTGGTGTGTTTCTAAAGAACCAAGTATGAACAACCGGTGCAGCTAATTCGATGTGACCCATGCGTTCACGACGAACTTTTGAATCGGTCAATTCTACGCCACAGCGGTCACATCGAGCTTGCCGTTCAGATGTTCGTTTTGATTTTCCACATGCACATTGGTAATCGCGAGTAGGACCGAAAATAACTTCGCAGAATAGTCCATCGCGTTCTGGTTTTAAAGTCCGGTAGTTGATAGTTTCATGTTTTTTTACTTCACCATAACTCCAACTGCGAATTTCCTCTGGCGAAGCGATACCTAGTTGGATATATTTATATTTTTTCAATTTATCACCTCATAATTTGAAGTAGTGATAAGGTAAATAAGAAATTCTTATTTAGATATCACCGGTTTTAAACACCATATTTTTGTCTAGTATCGTATTGTTCAATGATACTATCGTTGGCCACATCACGACCAGTTTCACTATCAATTAATTTAACACTAATTCCTAAACCTTGTAATTCCTTAACTAATACTCGGAAAGCTTCTGGAATTCCTGGAGTAGGAATATTTTCTCCATCAACAATTGCTTTATATACTTTATTTCGACCAATAATATCGTCAGATTTAATTGTTAACATCTCACGTAAAATATGAGCAGCTCCATATGCTTCAAGAGCCCAAATTTCCATTTCTCCGAAGCGTTGACCACCGTTTTGAGCTTTACCACCCATTGGTTGTTGTGTAACAAGAGTGTATGGTCCCTCACTACGAGCATGGATTTTATCATCAACCATATGAACAAGTTTTAATAAATACATAACTCCAGCAGTGATTTCATTGTCATATTTACGTCCGGTACGACCATCGTATAAGACAGTTTTTCCGTGTGGAGCCATATTGGCTTCAGCCATAATCTCCGTTAAATCTTCATTTTCAGCACCATCAAATACTGGAGTTACTACATGAAGACCAAGTTTTTTGGCAGCCATACCTAAATGAGTTTCTAATACTTGACCGATATTTAATCGTGATGGAACTCCAAGAGGGTTTAACATAACATCAATTGGCGTACCATCTTCTAGATATGGCATATCTTCGACTGGTAAAATTTTAGAGATGACCCCTTTGTTTCCATGGCGTCCAGCCATTTTATCTCCTTCGGAGATTTTACGTTTTTGAACAATATAGACGCGAACAACTTCATGAACTTCTGGTGGTAATTCAACACCATCTTCACGACTGAATCGTTCAATACGGTGAACAATACCGCCACCACCATGCGGAACACGCAATGAAGTGTTGCGAACATCTTTACTGTGGTCAGAGAATAAGGCTTGGCTTAATCTTTCTTCAGGCGTTGGATCGGTTTGCCCTTTTGGAGTAACTTTTCCAACTAAAATATCGCCAGCTTTAACCTCAGCTCCTAAACGAATAATTCCATGTTCGTCTAATTTTGCTAGGACTTCTTTTTTCTCATTATCTAATTCATTAGTAATTTCTTCACGACCTAATTTTGTATCACGAACTTCAACTTCATATTTTTCAATGTGAATCGAAGTGAAAATATCTTCTTGAACTAAACGCTCACTTAAGACAACGGCGTCCTCATAGTTATAACCATCCCAGGTCATAAAGGCAATTAAAACGTTGCGTCCTAAAGCTAGTTCACCTTGATCCATTGATGGACCATCCGCAATCACATCACCAGCTTTTACTCTTTCGCCCTTACGCACAATTGGACGTTGGTTAATACATGTACTATTATTTGAACGAGCAAATTTAACTAAGTCATAAATCGTTGTTTTACCGCTATCTTCTTGAACAATAACTTTCAGCGAATCAGCATAAGTAACAATACCATCACCTAAACAAGTAACGGCTGCTCCTGAGTCTTTGGCAGCTTTTCCTTCGATACCGGTACCAACAATAGGAGCTTCAGTTCGCAATAATGGAACTGCTTGTCGTTGCATGTTTGCCCCCATTAGGGCTCGGTTAGCGTCATTATGTTCAAGGAATGGAATTAACGCTGTCGATACTGAAACGATTTGTTGTGGAGAGACGTCGATTAATTGGATTTTTTCACGTGGAATTTCCACGGTATCTCCACGATAACGAGCAATAACTTCGTTTTCTATAATTTCCATTTGGTCATTCATTTTTATATTGGCTTGCGCAATATAATATTCTTCCTCAGCATCCGCAGTTAAATACACTACTTCATCAGTAACAATTGTTTTACCATCACGTTGCTCAACTTTAAAATATGGGGTTTCAATAAATCCATATTTATCAACTCTAGCCAATGTTGCTAAGGAGTTAATCAAACCGATGTTTTGACCTTCAGGAGTTTCAATTGGACAAATACGTCCATAATGTGAAGTATGAACGTCACGAACTTCAAATCCAGCTCGGTCACGAGATAATCCACCCGCACCAAGGGCTGATAGTCTTCGTTTATTTGTTAACTCTGATAGCGGGTTAACTTGGTCCATAAATTGTGATAATTGTGAACTACCAAAGAATTCACGGATTGCAGAATTTAGAGAACGGATATTGATAAGGCTTTGTGGAGTGATGTTTTTCAAATCCGTTGCCGTACTCATACGGTCACGAATGTTTTTCTCCATTTTACTTAAGCCTATTCTAAATTGATTTTGTAATAGTTCTCCAATCAAACGTAGACGACGATTACCTAAATGGTCAATATCATCAATTTGTCCAACCACTTGACGATTATCATGTGGTAAGCGCACATATAAGTTCATATAATAACTAACAGAAGCAAAGATATCAGAAAGAGTAATTACTTTTTCATATTTTGATAACTCTTCAATTTCTAAAAATTCTTTTTCTTTTAAAGAACGCTCATAATCATTTTGACATTGAGCAAGAATTTCAGCTTTTTCTTCTTCTGTTAATGCTGCACGAACACGTTGATCGTTTCCAACTAAATGAATAACAGTATTATCATTTAGACGTTTAATGCGTAAAATTTCAAGCATTAAACCATCACGAGCTTGACGCGGGTCAAGCAATTGATCTATTTCATCTTCTGGAAGCATTTCTTCACGAATTAAGCGACGATTATTACGTAAAAATTTAACAATTTCAGGTGTTATTGGCGTATTTTGCTCAATGACTATTTCCCCTGTTTCAGGATCAACAATATCAGTTGCAAAAACCCAAGTACCAAATTTAGTAGATGGAATTCGTTCTAAAACATCAAGTTTTTTATTTACTTTGTATCGTCCAACACTAGCTAAATCATAACGCTTTGGATCAAATAAGCGTGCAGTTAAAAATAGACGAACTTGTTCTGGTGTTGATTTTTCACCTTGACGTAATTTATCGTATAGTTGTTCAAGGGCATCATCAGTACCAAATGAATCGTCTTTCATAAATGTTTTTTCTAAATATTCAGTTCTTCCAAATTTTTCAATGATATCGCGGTTAGTATTTAAACCCATTGCGCGTAAAAAGGTAGTAAGTGGTATTTTTTTCGATTTATCTAATTTTGCATACCACTCATCTTTATTGTTAATTTCATATTCAATCCATGCACCGCGAGTTGGAATTACTTGCCCTTTGTATTGGACTTTACCCGATTTTGGATCAATTTCTTTAGAGAAAAAGACCCCAGCCGAACGAATAATTTGCGTTACAATTACCCTTTCGGCACCATTAATAACAAATGTCCCTGATGGTGTCATCATCGGGATATCGCCCATAAAAACTTTTTGTTGCTTGATGATCGGTGGTTTTTCTTCATCTAAATCTTTAATTTTTAACATGACGTCGACTTTTAAAGGTCGTGTGTAGCTTACGTCATTTCTTTTAGCATCCCAAATACTATACTTAGGCTCATCGAACTCAAAATCACCAAAACTTAATTCAAGTTTTTCACTAACATCTTTAATGACTCCGATTTCTTTAAATAGTTCCCCGACTCCATGGGTAATGAATTCATTGAAAGACTTAGTTTGAACCTCAATTAAATTTGGTAATTCAATGTGAGTTTTTACTCGTGAAAAATCTAAACGCTGGCGATTTTTCCCAAAAATTTTAAATTTTTTGTTGTTCAATTAATCCACCTCACAGTTTTAAACATAACAAACAAAAGTGAAAAAGAAAATTTTGACATATTACAGCATT
>LFRX01000018.1 GCA_001512985.1 Acholeplasmatales bacterium DTU056 | reverse complement strand
TTTTTAATTTTTTAATTGTTTTTTTTATTTTATTTAATCCAAACCTTGAAAATATTAATCGATTTATTGATACAACATCTGCACCAAACTTTGCTTTATAAGCTCCCCCACCTGACATATCATAATACCTAAGGCCTAATTTAGATGCTTCGCACATAACAAAATAGCGGGCTAATTCATTAGGATTAAGATTTAAATATTGTTGATCTGAAGCAGAACCAAACGAATGAAGCCATTCTCCATCGTAATAATCTATTCGAGTTGCGATAATCTTATCTTCAAATTTTACTTGTGTAGCAATTAGCTTCCCCGAATGAAATAAACAATCCCATAATTGTATTACTCTATTTTTTGAATACGTTGGAACCATATTACTTTTTCTAAATACTTGAATTAATTGATCATAATAGATATCAATAAATTTTTTGTCATATGTGCGTTCTACTATAAGTCCTTTATTTAATGCTCGTCTTACTGATTTTCTTGCAGATCGTGTAAAATTCATAATAATATCTTCATCATTACCTTTAATAGGAGCTATATATGTTATTGAATCTTCTACAATAAAACCAGCATCCATAGCACATTTAATTTGGAATGAATTAAGTATTAAACTAAATTGACCAAATAAATACCTTTTTTTCAAATACTTATAAAACTTAGTAAAAAATTCTTCTATATAAATATCTTCAATTATAGGACCCATATATCCAGTGGTCCACCCTTCAAAAGGTGATGCAAATAGTTTAAGAAAAAAAACTTTAATTTCAAAGTATGGAAAGATTCCAATACATTCATCATTCTTTACTATTTTAATAAATTTCGGTATTAAGTTCTGTGACTTCTCTATAAAGCTTATCCATTCAAAAGAATGATAAATTCTATATTTTTCAAATTTGTTAAATTTATTATATAACAACTCATAATATTCATCTTTTTCTATTTCCTTAAAGATCATATATAATTTAGCCCCTATCTCCTATGTTATTTATACTTATTTATACTTATCTATACTTATATAATGACAAGATTCCAATTACTGAACCAAAACCATACGAAATATGAAATAATGGATGTAAAATTAATAGCCAAAAAAAATATGTTATTCTAAATTTTGATTGTTTTAATGAAAAGAAAATATTCAATAAAGCATATGCAAATAATTCAAATGAAAATAAAATTTTTAGAATAGTAAAATTTGTAAATAATATTGAAAGTCCAACTATCAACGATAAAACAAACAATAATGGAATAAAATGACGCAAAGCCATCGATCCAGGAATTAATTTACTTGCTCTCACAATCCATTTACCATTTTGATATCCCTGTTTCATAATCCCTTTAATAGAATCTCGACAAAAATAAGTGAATTTAATTTCATCAGACAAATAAATTTTCCCGCCGTTTTTTCTAATTCTATGATTCAATTCATAATCTTCTGATCGGTTTAATCTTGTATCATATTTCCCATACTTATCAAATACTTCTCTACGAAAAGCCCCAAAAGGTACTGTGTCGACATATCCACTTTTTGAAAAAATTCTAAATCTAGAATTTCCTACTCCGAACGGCGAAGAAAGCATTTTAGCAATTACTTTTCCTATTTTTGTTCTTCCAGCAGTAACTGCTAGTCCACCAACGACATCTGCATCTATTGTATCAAGTAACTCGACACATTTTCTAATATAATCAGGCGGAAAATAACTATGTGCATCTAATCGGATTATATACTTCCCAGTACTGTGTTCGATTCCCAAATTCATCGCATATGGAACTGTCTTATTTACATTATCAAGTAACTTAATAAAATCAAATTTATTTATATAATCTTGTAAAATTTCTCGTGTTCTATCAGTTGACATCCCATCAACTAAAATTATCTCTATATCTTCTTTTGGAAAATCTTGATTCAATACTGAATCAAGACATTGCTTTATGTATTTTTCTTCATTTCTAACAGGAATAATTATAGATACT
>LFRX01000022.1 GCA_001512985.1 Acholeplasmatales bacterium DTU056 | reverse complement strand
GAATCAATAATATTCAAAATGAATTATCTAAGCAAACAGAAGCTAGATTGAAAGCTGATGAAATTGCATTTACGGAAGCAGCGGAAGCCTATGTTGCCCCACGAAAAACTGGATTTATAAATAGAAAATAGAGGTGTAAAATATGAAAGATCCTATTTCAAGTTTCCTAGGTACCTGGTCATCTAGTATCAATCTATGGAGTATTTTGTTTAGACTCCTACTATCTATTATATTTTCAGGTCTTGTTGGTTGGGAAAGATCATCAAAACGACATGCAGCAGGGCTTAGAACATTTATACTTGTCTCTATGGGGGCAACACTTGCGATGACGATTGACCTTATTTTAATCGAAAAATTGTCTACTGGACTTTGGTTAATCTCTACTGCAACTATAATTGGAATTGCTATTATTAGCGCTAATACATTGTTGTATAGCTCAAAAAATCAAATAAAGGGATTAACAACTTCGGTTGCACTATGGGTCACTGCTATCATTGGATTGCTTTTTGGGACTGGATATTACACCGTAGCTCTTATTATTGGTATTGTATTTATTTGTGTATTATCATTAGTTCCCCCTATTGAAAGATATTTAAAAAACAAATCTAATCACTTTGAATTCCATCTAGAACTAAAAAGTGCTAGTAATTTGAAGGATTTTATTACAATCATTAGAAGACTTGGTCTTAGAATTGATGGCATTGAAAATAATCCAGCATATGCAAATTCAGGTTTGAGTGTTTATTCAGTCTCTGTTTCCATAATTAAAAAGGAACTTAAAGATTATAAGTCCCATAAAGATATAATAGAAGCGCTAAAAACACTTGACTATGTATATTACATTGAAGAAATGAATTAATTGTAATAATTGAGTTGATAAAACATATATCATAAAACTAGAATATTTTATTTGAACTTAAAGAATCTATTTATTGCAAAGGATTATAGATATTAAATATTCAAAGAAATTCGACTCGTGGTATAGTATATCAAATTTGTAATACGGTGCTCTTTTTAATGCGTATATTAAAAGTTTTCCTTAGTCTATAACTATAGAAGGAAAAAATAAATAAATTTGTAAACCATCCTTTTTCTATACATTAAGAAAAAATTTATCTAGTCTAAATATTATGGCCTAGTAAAGTATATCAGGATCCTTTTACTAGGCTTTTTTATTTACAATTCTAATAAAAAAAGAAATAAAACAGTAAAAGCGTAAAAATTATAAATGCTTTTTAATTTAAGAAGTTGTAAAATATCAAAAAGTAATTTAATATGTTTTTATAAGTTAACATTTTATTTATTATAAAAAAATTGAATAATATATATACTGGGAAGAAAAACTTAATATGAATGAATTACCTGGTGCATTAAAAGACACTGATATTACAAGAGAACAATTACATAGTAATATTTTATATAGTTTATGTTTAGATTATAAAGATGCACAAACACTATATAACGATTTATTAAATAAAAAATAGTGAGTGTTAATTTTACTTATTAAGTAAACTTCAAAATGCTTTGATGTAATTATTTATATTATTAGGAGTAAGCTTTTATGGATGAAAAATTAAGAGGAAAAGGTGACTACTCGATTGAAGAAATAATGTCCTTTTCATCACGAAAAGATGATTGGATTCAATTAGAAAGTAAATTAAGTGAAGATTATATATTGGATAAAATCGTTATTAAAGATTCGCCCTCTCAGGGATGGGGGGTTAACTATCGGGTTGGAAAGAATTCTTTATGCTATATCCATCCTGAAAGAAAATCCTTATTTATTGCCTTTCAAATTTCCGAGGAAAAAATAGAAAAAATTAAATCCCAATTAAGTGAATACTGTTTGAAAGTTTGTGTGGGAAAATAAAAACATATACTGAGATTTATCATATGTATTTCAACACTAAAAAAGTTAAAAAAATGCTTTTTTTAACTCATAGGATTATGCTATGAAGTTAGGAAGAATGATAATTACGATTAATAAGGCGACATTAACAAAATTATGATAGAAATAGTTTTCATTATTTATTAATATAAGATAATAGTTCGCTAGCCTTTGCGAAATTAAAACTGAATTGACCAAATGTTTTTACAATCTCATAAAACAATTTAAGGATTATCATTTGATTAGCTTATTAAAACACATACTAGGTACTTAAAATCCTATTGGGTATACAAAAAATTTAAGGAATTAAATGTTTATGCCATTTTACTAACCTTAAAAATAGACTAATTAGCAGAAGAACCTAATTGTAATAAAATATATAATCAAACATATTTTTTTATTAATTTATAATTGACAAATGTTAATTGTAGTGATATAATTAT
>LFRX01000015.1:34406-36641 GCA_001512985.1 Acholeplasmatales bacterium DTU056 | reverse complement strand
ACCGGTAAAATTAAAAGAAAATAATTTATTATTTGATAAGTTTTATAAAATTGAGCAAGAATTTCAATTATATTCATTGTTTCACCTGCTGCTCAATACATCTAAATATAATGATTGATATGCCATTCCCATTTGTTCTATACTATACTTTTTAGCATCTATTATATTTTGTTTAGATATTTCTAGGACTCTTTCATTATGATTGATTAGATAATTAATTTGCGAAAAGAATTTTTCACAATCATAGGGATTATCTACTAAATAACCATTAATATCATCTTTTATAATATCCTTAATACCACCAACACTACTTGCAACAATAACACAACCACTAGCCATAGCTTCAATTAAAGCTAGGGGTAATCCTTCATAATAGGAAGGCATAAAAAATAAATCAATTGCTTGTAAAACTATTGGTACATTATCAATTTGTCCTAATAAAGTTACTTTATTTTCAAGACAATTATCTTTAATTTGTTGTTTAATTTCTTCTTCTTTACTCCCACTACCAACTAAATATAAATGTAAATTAGGATATTTTTTTACAAGCATGCTAAAAACCGATATAATCATCCAATGATTTTTCACTTCTTCTAATCTACCTATATGACCGATGGTAGAAATGGAAGTACGATGAATAGGTCGTTTGTACAAGGCAAAATTAATTCCATTATGGATAACATATGGCAAAAAAGATAAGTTATAAAGTTTTTTGATTTTATTACTAATTTCAGTTGATACTCCAACTGGAATAATAACTTTTTGGCGATACATAAATTTCAATATAATTCTTTTCAATTTCTTATATTCATAAAAAGGATCGGTATGCACTGTTTGAATTATCGTTACTTTATTTAGATAAGCATATAATAACGAATACAATACACCGCCTAAATGAGCGTGAATAATATTTGGACGAAACTTTTTTAAAGCTTGATACAATTTCCAAATTGTTTTCAGACATAAACCTTCTTTTTTATTTAAATATACTACATCAAGATTTAATATTTTTATTTCATCTTCTAACTTAGAAAAAGCTTGTCCCTCTAGAACGAAAATTTTAATATCAAATAAATCTTTACTTAACTCTTTAAATAAGTTAACAACTACTTGCTCGGCTCCACCTATACGAAATGAACTAACACAAAAAGCCACTTTGATCTTATTCATAATCAATATAGACTTCCTCGTATGCTAATTTCATTTTATTAATCGAATATTCTTGAACTTTATAGTTATTGTTTTGACTAAGTGAGAATATTAAAGCTCGTCTATTATTTAAGTAAACTAATTTTTCAAATAAACGATTTGGTCGTAACTTAAACAAATATCCATTTACTCCGTTTTCAATAATCTCTCCATTTCCCCCCACATCACTAGCAAGTACAACACAACCACTGGCCATTGCTTCTAAAATAGATAAAGAATTTCCTTCATAAAATGAACTTAATACAAAAATATCACTTTTCTTTAATATTTGAAATACATCAACATTGGAATTATAAAATGTTACTACATTTTGTAAACCGTATGAATTAACTAGTTTTTGAATTTTTTCTCTTTCTTTACCTTCACCAATTAAATTAAGATGAGTCATTTGATGAGTACGAAAAAATTTAGCAAATTCCTTAATTAAATAACGATGGTTCTTAACTTTAGCAAATCTACCAACGTGTGTAATAATTAATCGATCGTTATTCATTTCTTTTCTTGAGTAATAAAACTCATCAATATTGATACCATTATAAATTACTTTAATATCAATATTTGTAAGTTTAAAAGTTTCTAAAAAACTTTCTTTGACAGCTTTTGATACGCAAATGGGTAATATTAAATGTTTAGCATATAAATATTTCATTATTAACTTTCGAAATAAATAAATTTCACTAGATACATCCGTATGATGAGTATGAATCCATTTGGTTTTTTTGTTATATAATTTATATTTAATTAGGTAGTTAGTCACTTTTAAGTGACTATGAATAATATGAGGAGAAAACTGACATAATTCTTTAAATAATCGACGATGGGCAAACAGATCGAAAAATAATCGAGTTTTTTTATTTATGTACACATAGTCTATTCCGCTTTTTTGTAACTCTAAATCAAATGGGGTATTATAATTTTTTTTTTAAAATAAAAACTTTCTTAATATATTTTTTATCATCAAGAGCTTGGACTAAGTTTAAAAAAACTCGTTCAGCCCCACCTATTTCTAGTGAAGAAATAACAAAA
>LFRX01000015.1:22929-34372 GCA_001512985.1 Acholeplasmatales bacterium DTU056 | reverse complement strand
CTTTGCCATTTGATGAGCATTATGCGATAGACTATGTTTATCTTCATTACTTAGTTCAATGTAATTAATCATTGCTTTCGTTAATGACTCAACATCACGAGCTTGGCACGAAAAGCCATTAAACTTTTCTTTAACTAACTCTTTCGAACCTGGAACCATACTAGCAATAATAGCCCTTCCTGTGGCTAAAGCTTCAATTAAAGATATTGGCATACCTTCGCGATAAGATGGTAAAACAACAACATGAACTTGTTTATATAATTCTGGCATATTCTCTATAAAACCTAAGTATTTAACTATTCCTCTTTTTTCATATTCTCTTATAATATCCATACTAATTGTACTACCAGATTTCTCATACATTTGCCCTGCAATATAAAATTCTACATCGTCATACTTTTGCTTAATAAGTGAGGCGGCTTGAAGATATTCTAAAAGCCCTTTTTCTTTAACTAATCTTCCTACAAATAAAAACTTCACTTTATTAAAGTCCATAGTCTCACACCTTTGATAGACGTTTAAATCAACGCCTTCACTATTCAAAACAAAAGTTTTATTATGAGCCCTTAAAATTTTTTGAAACTTAAATTCAAATAAATCATCTTGATTTAAAAAAATATAACCCCATGTATAGCGACTAACAAACCGATAGAATCGAACTAGAATTTTTTTGGCAAGGGTATCTTGATATAACATACTACTAATTCCAGGAACAAAATTTATAATTTTGATGTTGTAATGTCTTGCGGCAAGGGTCATATAAAGATGGGGTTTAATCGTATAATTTATAATAATATCAGGGTTAACCATTTTAACTATTTGGCGATATTTTAAATATAGTAAGAAATCATGCCAAGGGTTTTTACTAGTATTATTCATTTTAACTTCAATAACGTTAATACCTTCATCAACTAGTTTTTTTAAATAATGATCTCCTTTACACACAACAAAGACATGATGGTTTTTCTTCATCAAGTTAAGTATTAAATTTCTACGAAAGGTGTATGTAGAAAAGGAATCATTACAACAAATTAATATAATCATCTAATCACTCCTCTTTATATTATGCGAAGAAAGAGTGATTTTAAAACTATTATTTGGTAATATTCTTTAAAATATAACTTGTGAAATAGCGTTCAATTTTACAGTTTGATTACCATTATATATTTACAAACATTATATTTCATTAAAATATTTGTTTTTAATTACAGTCGAGTAATTTATTTAATAAAAATTAATGTATAATATATTATTCGTTTTAAAATGATGATATTTACTATATATTTTAAAATTCTATTAATTAAATAATCATATATTTTATAATATTTAATAATAATTCCTACTTTTTAAAACAAAAAGAGACTCATTTGAGTCTCTTTTATATCTTATATTGACTTGCTTCTTTAATACTTTTTATTAATTCATTTTCCGCACCAACAAAGTCAACTAATAAACGTTTATTTTCATCATCACGACTTTTTAGGCGGGCTAAGCGTTTTTCTTCTGCTTCTTCGTAGGTTGCTCCGGTATGACCATCTTGAGCTAATATAGTAACTTTATTTTTACTTTGTTCTAAAACTCCATTGTAAATTGATACATAAACTACATGGTCATCTTTGCGTAGGCGAACAAACCCTTTACTAATTTTCATCATAATTGGAACATGATTTGGAAGAATTCCTATTTGTCCGTTATCTCCTTGAGCAACCACAGAATAAAATTCATCTTCTAAAACTACTCCATTAGGGGTAACAATGCTAACATTAAGCATTATCCTCACCTTGAAGTGATTCTAAAATTTTCTTACCTCTTTCGACGGCTTCATCAATAGTTCCAACGAAACGGAAGGCTTCTTCTGGTAAGTCATCGTGGCGTCCTTCTAAAATTTCTTTAAATCCGCGTACTGTTTCTTTTATTGGAACATATTTTCCTTTTTGTCCAGTGAATTGTTCAGCAACATGGAAACTTTGTGATAAGAATAATTTAATACGACGAGCACGATGAACAATTAATTTATCTTCGTCACTTAATTCATCCATTCCAAGTATAGCGATAATATCCAGCAATTCATTATAGCGTTGAATTATTTGTTGGACTCCACGAGCAACTTCATAATGTTCTTGACCAACAATAGATGGATCAAGAGCACGCGAAGTTGATGCTAATGGGTCAACAGCAGGATAAATTCCCTCTTCCGCAATCTTTCTTGATAGGTTAGTAGTCGCATCTAAGTGTGCAAATACTGTCGCTGGAGCTGGATCTGTATAGTCATCGGCTGGAACATAGATAGCTTGAATAGAAGTAATGGAGCCGTTTTTTGTGGAAGTGATGCGTTCTTGAAGTAAGCCCATTTCAGTTGCTAATGTTGGTTGATAACCAACAGCTGATGGCATACGTCCAAGTAAGGCACTTACTTCCGAACCAGCTTGAGTAAATCGGAAAATGTTATCAATAAACAGTAATACATCTTGATGTTCATAATCACGGAAGTATTCTGCCATAGTAAGCCCCGTTAGTCCGACACGCATTCTTGCACCTGGTGGTTCGTTCATTTGTCCAAATACCATCGCTGTTTTAGATAGAACACCAGACTCTTTCATTTCTAGATATAAGTCATTACCTTCACGTGTTCGTTCTCCAACTCCTGCAAACACCGAAATTCCACCATGCTCAGTAGCAATGTTATTAATTAATTCTTGAATTAATACAGTTTTTCCAACCCCTGCTCCACCAAATAATCCAATTTTTCCACCTTTAATATAAGGAGCAAGTAAGTCGACTACTTTAATTCCTGTTTCAAGAATTTCAACTTTAGAAGATAATTCATCTAACTTTGGTGCTTCGCGATGTATTGGTAAACGTAATGTATCAGCAGGAATTGGTTCTTTGCCATCTATTGGTCGACCTAATACATTAAAGATACGGCCTAGATTTACTTTCCCTACTGGCACCATTATTGGTACTCCCGTATCAATCACTTCAATACCGCGTTTTAATCCTTCGGTAGCATCCATTGCTACTGTTCGGACAATATTATCGCCAATATGCAAAGCCACTTCTAAGACTAACTTTTCATCTTCATTTGGACTATTTTGAACAATCAACGCATTATTAATATTCGGTAATTTCCCAGTATCAAAACGAACATCAACAACTGGTCCAATTACCTGAACAATTACACCTTTATTCATGGTACTCTCCTTAATTTGTGTTTGCTGCATTAGCTCCTCCAATTATATCTGTTAACTCAGATGTTATTTCAGCTTGACGAGCACGGTTATATAATAATTCGAGTTCACTAATAATCTCATTCGCATTATCAGTAGCACTTTTCATTGCTGTCATTCTTGCAGCATGCTCGCTAGCTTTTGAATCTAACACATAACCATAAATTAATCCTTGAATATATAATGGAAGAACTGTATCAAGAATTGAATCTATTCCGCCTTCATAGATATAAAATTCATTACTTTTTTCAGTAAACTTATTTTCTATTGGCAATAAAACTTTTGTTTCTACACGCTGAATTAATGTATTTATAAAATGATTATATATAATGATTACTTTATCAATTTCCTCATTAAGATACATCACAATTATTTTAGTAATTAAATTTCGTAAATCTTCAAGTTTAATATCATCACGAAGTAAAATTAATTCGTTTGTTAACATATTGTATTTTTTCTTGCGGACGAAATTATAGCCACGTCCACCAATAGGTGCTATGACATATTCATTACTTTTATGTTTACTAATGATTTGAGTTAGTTTTTTGAATATATTGTTGTTAAAAGGTCCGGCTAAGCCACGATCTGATGTGATAACAATATAGCATGTTCTCTTAACTTCACGGCTTGTTAGTAATGGGTGAGTAAAATCCTCTTTTGTGTTTACCAAATTACTAATTAATTCCTCCAACTTTTCTACAAACGGCACATAATTCTTAATATGAAACTCCGAACGTTTAAGTTTTGAGGCGGAAACCATATGCATTGCATTAGTAATTTGAGATGTCTTTTTAGTAGCATTTATTTTGTTTTTAATATTTCGCATTGAAACAGCCAAGGATTTCACCCCCTTAGAATTGTGCCTTAAATTCTTTTAACAGCTTATCCATTTTATCTGCACTTGGTAAATCCTTAGTTTGTTTAATTTCTTGAACAATTTCTTGTCCTAATTCATTACTTGCTAGATATAAATATAAATCTTTTTCAAAACGATTTACTTGATCAACTTCAATATCATCCAAATATCCATGAACCAACGCATAAAGAATAACTACTTGATATTCAACCGGTAATGGATTATATAATGATTGTTTAAATACTTCTACTGTACGTTTTCCTCGCTCTAATTTCTTTTGCGTTGCTTTATCTAAGTCTGAACCAAATTGAGCAAATGCTTCTAATTCACGGTATGCTGCTAAATCAATTCGAAGAGTCCCAGATAATTTTTTAATTGCCGGAATTTGGGCTGATCCTCCAACTCGCGATACAGAAAGACCGGCATTAACAGCTGGACGAACACCTGAGTAGAACAAATCAGATTGTAAATAGATTTGTCCATCAGTTATGGAAATAATATTAGTTGGAATGTATGCTGAGATATCGCCAGCTTGTGTTTCTACAATTGGTAATGCTGTAATTGAACCGCCACCTAAATCATCACTTAATTTAGCAGCTCGTTCTAGTAGGCGAGAATGTAAATAGAATACATCTCCTGGATATGCTTCACGTCCAGGTGGTCGTCTTAATAATAGTGATAATTCACGATAGGCCACCGCATGTTTTGATAAATCATCATAAACGATTAAAACATCTTTACCTTGTAACATAAACTCTTCCGCAATCGCCACTCCTGTATATGGTGCTAAGTATTGTAATGCAGCGCGTGTGCTTGCGGAAGCGGTCACAACGATTGAATACTTCATAGCATCGTGACGTATCAAAGTATCAATAACTGTTCTAACAGTTGATTCTTTTTGTCCAATAGCAACATAAATACAAATTACATTTTTATCTTTTTGATTAATAATTGTATCAACGGCAATTGCAGTTTTACCTGTTTGACGATCGCCGATAATTAACTCACGTTGTCCCCGACCAATTGGAATTAAAGCATCTAGAACTTTAATACCTGTTTGCAATGGTTGTTTAACTGGTTGACGACTCATAACTCCCATTGCTTTTTTCTCAATTGGGCGATATTTATTTACATTAATTGGTCCTTTACCATCAAGAGGTTGGCCTAAAGGGTTAATGACACGACCGATTAGTTCATCTCCAACAGGCGCTTCTAAAATACGTTTTGTACTCTTGACAGTGTCACCTTCTTTAATACTTGAGGTATTATCAAAAAGGATTGCCCCAACGGAACTAGCTTCAAGATTTAAAACCATTCCGTAAATACCACCAGGAAATTCTAATAATTCGCCATACATTGCGTTGGAAAGTCCATGGATAATGGCAATTCCATCACCAACACTGACTACTGTTCCAACTTCAGCAGTTTCTAACTGCTCGGAATATTTTTTTATTTGCTCTTTTATTAAAGCACTTATTTCTTTTACTCTTAGTGTTGACATCGCATTACCTCAATTTCCTGTTTTTTAAATGTTCTCGAATGTTTCCCATTTTAGTCAAAATGCTATCATCTAAAACTTGGTCATCATGTTTAATAATTAATCCTCCAAGGTGTTCAGGATTAATTTTAACATCAAGCAAAATTTCTTTATTAAATTTTGCACACAAGGCATTTTTTATTTTTTCTATGTTCTCATTAGAAAGTGATGTAGCACTAATAACCTCACAATGTATAATATTTTTTTCTTCATAGTACATATTTCGATAAGTCGTGACTATTGAATCCAAATAATCAATTCGTTTGTTATCGATTAATACATATAAAAAGTGAATAATCAGGTGCTCAAAATCAATAAATGTTTCTTTAATTAAAGCCTTTTTATCTTCATCATCAATTTTAGGATGAGTTAAAAACTTATAGAAATCTTCATTATTTCTAACAACTTGATTAATTACATCAAGTTGTTCTAAAATTTTTTGATGATTTGAATTAGCTAATTCATATAATGCTTTAGCATATTGAAAGCTTAATTCTTTTTGCATTATTTATTCTCCATTTTCCCAAGAAAATTATTTACAAGTTCTTGATGTTTAAGTGGATCAAGTTCTTCTTGAAGAATTTTTTGACTTAATAAAAAGGCTGTATCAATAATTTGTTCTGAAATATAATCTTCAGCTTTAATTTTTTCAGCTTCAATGGCTTCTTTGGCACGTTTTAACTCATTTTCTGCTTGTTGTTTAGCTTCAGATATAATTTGCTCAGCTTCACTATATCCTCGTTTTTTGGCGGATTCAATTATTTCTTGTGCTTCTTTTTTAGCTTCTTCTAACAAACGTTTATTTTCTTCTTGAATACGTACCGCTTCTGCCTGTGCTTCATCTTTGGCTACCAATCCCGCTTCAATTAATCTTTTTCGTTCTTCTAAAATAGCAGTTACTTTATTCCACAATAAATATCTAACTGCTAGGATTAAGATAATTGTTGCTGTTAATTGGATAAGCATTGATTCTAGCGTAGTCCCAAAGCCTTTTTCAAGAATTTCAATGCCATTATTTACTATGTCTTTAATTTGTTGGGATATGCTAGCCATCATAAAAATCGCCTCCATTTTTATCAAAAATAAACTATACCGCAAATATTAATAAAATCGCGACTAATAATGCATAAATACCTGTTGTTTCAGCAATAGCTTGACCAAGAATCATTGTTGAACGAATTTGTCCAGCTGCTTCAGGCTGACGTCCAATTGCTTCCATTGCTTTTCCAGCAACAAATCCTTGTGCGATTGCTGGACCTAATGCGGCAATACCCATACATATGCCTGCACTGATTACTGCTAATCCTTCTACGAAATGCTTATTGTACTGAACAACTTCTTGTAAGAAAACCATTAATAAATTCATAATATCCTCCTCGTGTTTTTATTTTTTCTATGCTTCCTCTGGCAATTGACCAGAAATGAACATTGCTGAAATCATCATAAATACAAATGTTTGAATTAAACCAAAGGCAATATCAAATATTGCATGTAAAGGTGGAGTAACAATAACTGCTATCCAATCTAAGAATAAATAGAATAATGATAGTATTATAGTTCCACTCATAATATTACCAAACAAACGAAAGCCAAGTGAAAAAGGAACAACTACTGTACTAATGATATTTAATGGTAATAAGAATGGATATGGTGAGACAAAGTCTTTTAAATACGCTATCATTCCCCGTGTTTTTATACCAGTATATTGAATGATAAAGAATGTTACAAAACCAAGTGTTAATGTTACAGAAAGACTCGATGTTGGGGGAGTTAATCCAATTAGCCCGGAAATATTAGCTGTAAAGATAAAAATCGCTAGGAATAAAAAATATGGTGCATATAACTTCCAATATTTTCCCATCATTCCTTTTGTAAAATTATTAATTGAATCCACTAACCATTCTATTACCAAAATTATTCCTGTAGGTGTTTTAGTAGCACTGTGATTTCTTAGTTTGAAATTAATAATAATTAAAAATATTAATAATATAATTGTTAGAATAATTGTCCCCTTAATACTTGGAGATAAATTAACATAATATTCCCATATTTTATTCATGATTAATCTCCTTTGGTTGTTTATTATCCCTTTTACTTTTTATTTTGTCAATTACAAGATGTTTAAAAAGTATCATTATTTTAACTGACAACATTCCAAAGGCAGTAATTCCTACGTCAATTAAGATTGAACGTTGATTTTTTTGAGCTGTGTATCCTATATAAGTCAAAATTATTGCATAAAGTACCATTTTGCTAATACCTGTAACAACTACCATACCTTTAGGATTTTTCCCAATTTTCTGTAAAAGTATAGCGCGATCAGCGGTTTTGATTGTTGTTGTGTAAGCAAATAGATTCGCACATGTTCCTAAAGCAAAATAAATTGAATATTTAGAATCAAATATTAATAGTATCAATGTTACTAGTATCGCATAAATCCAAACATAAAAAATTATTTGGCGTTCAATTTTATTTTCTTGCATTTATTTCACCTTTAAAATCTCAATAAAGAAATTAACTATGGCAATGATCGTAAAAACGATAATAGTTATTATTTTTATATAATTAGTTTGAAAATGATTATCTAATAAAATACCCAATCCTACACCAATTAAAATCGTTATAAATACTGAAAAGCCAACATTTAAAAGTCGGCCAAACAGTTGTAAGGATTTGCGTGTTTCCTTTTTCATTGTTACTACTTCGTTCCGTATAATCTATCTCCACAGTCTCCTAGCCCTGGGACAATATATCCACATTCATTAAGTTTTTCGTCTAATGCAGCAAGGTAGATATCAACATCTGGATGATCAGTATGAACACGATTAATTCCTTCAGGAGCTCCAACTAAACCAACGAAAACTATATCGGTAACCCCATTATTTTTTAAGATTTTAATTGATTCTGATACTGTTCCTCCAGTTGCTAACATTGGATCGAGTAGTAATACTTTGGCTTCTTTAATGTGAGCCGGAAATTTAGCATAATAAGTGTGTGGTTCTAAAGTTTCTTCATCGCGATACAAACCAACATGTCCAATTTTTGCAGTTGGAATTAGTGAACTAATTCCTTCAACCATTCCAAGTCCAGCTCGTAAAATTGGTACTAATACAACTTCTTTAGCTAGGGTGTGTGCAACAGCCGATGCAACCGGTGTTTTAATATTAATTTCTCTAGTTGGTAAATCTCTAGTAATTTCATAAGCCATTAAGGTCGCAATTTCTGAAACTGTTTGCCTAAAATCTTTAGTTCCGGTTTTTTCATCCCTGATTAATGCCAATTTATGGCGAATTAAGGGGTGGTCGATGATTGTTACTTTTCCTCCTGCCATTGTTTCTCCTCCAATTTCATAATCATATCAACTCGACGTTGGTGTCTTTCCCCCGCAAACTTACTCTCAATAAAAGCCCTAACCATTTCATAAGCTTGTTCTTCAGTAGTATATTTAGCACCAAGGCATAATATATTACTATCGTTATGTTCACGAGTTAATCTCGCCATATCCGCATTATGAACTAACGCAGCACGAATCCCACGATGCTTATTAGCAACTATCGACATTCCAACGCCAGTAGTACAAATCAAAATCCCTAAATCACATTTTTTAGTTACCACATCACGACAAACTCTCATTCCGTATAATGGATAATCTACACTTTCTAATCCATCGCAACCGCGGTTTAGAACAGTATAGCCTTCCTGTTCTAAAAACTTAACAATTTTTTCTTTTAATAAATAACCACCATGGTCACTACCAATACTAATAACCATTTCGACACCTCTCTATCCTTAATACTATAACATAAAATCGTTTTTTTTTCTACTCTTTAAAATAAAAAAAACACAAATATTTTGTGTTTTTATTGTAAATTTATTGTCAAAATATATGCATCATGAAAATTTGTATTTAAAATGTTAGTTTCTTCAATAAAAAAGTAATCTGGGTTTACTTCTTCAAAACCTAATTTTTTAAACACTTCTACAACATCACTACGGATGATAATTGCCACTAATCGTTTAATCTGATCCTTTATTATTTTTTCTTTTAGATGATTAAATAACGAGAATAAAACTTCATCCGCTAAAGTTTTTTTATATATAAAATACCTTACTAAACCAAATGAAGCGAACTTCTCATATGATAATATCCCTTCTATTTCATTATCATCTCCAATAATTACTGATGCTTGTCTTAATACCTCTGAATCAATACTTTCTAAACTTTTTACTTTCTTTAAAAAGTTTAAACATTTTTCATAATTTTCTTGATTAACATCAATAATCTCCATTTCAACACCCCATTAAAATATATGAATCATTTTACTTTTTATTAAATTATTTAAAAATTTTTTTAATATTATCCCAAATATATGATCGATATTCTACTTCATTAGAATTAATTTCTTCAAAACTTAATTCAAAAAATTCAGGATATAATAAACTCCACCAATTACTCCCTTTAGCATCACCAATTTTAATTACTAATGTTTCATAGACACCGCCAGGAATAATTTTATCATTATACGTTTTAGTCGGAAATTTTTCTTCACCTAAATATATATCTAATGAAACGTCATGATAATTTTTTTCTTTTAAAGTAACTTCAATTTGCTTTTTTATATCAGGTATATTGCTTAGAATTCTTTCTTTTAAATCTATATTATCGTTTTTAATTTTATTTAATATTCTAATCGCCTCACTAGCAACTATATATTTTATTTCTTGATCATAGGGATTATTAGAATTAGCAATAACACGAATCCGTAAATCTTTGTTTTCCTCTTTAGGGATTAATATAAATAATAAAAGTACAATGCTAATTATAATTATTATTTTTTTCTTCATAAAAAACCACCAATATTAGTATTGGTGGTTTTTGGTAAAATTATACAATTATATTTTAATACTTCCTTCACGAATAACTTTTACTTGTGAAGTTGATACATCTAAAACAGTAGACGGTAGTTTGGATAAAGTAACCTCATCGCAAACTATATAATCAATTTGATCTCCAAACTCTTTAATAATTTCATCAACACTATTTAATTCTGCTTGTCCACTAATATTAACGCTTGTTGTAGCCATCGGGCCCAAATGTTTTAAGATTTGTAAAGATATTTTATTATCAGGCATTCGAAAAGCAATTGTAGAAAAGGAGTCATTAAATTTTTCTTGACATTCCTTGCTTTTTGTAAATATCAAAGTTAATGGTCCAGGCCAATATTTTTTCATTAAATCATTAGCAAATGTGCTAATATCTGAAACAAGTGGACGAATATCAAATCCTTCAGGAATTAAAATAGCTAAAGGCTTATTTTGTTCACGGTGTTTAATTTGATATATTTTTTTTCGGCCTATTTCATCATCAAATAAAACTCCAATACCATAGACAGTATCAGTTGGAAAACAAATTACTTTACCATAGAATTGTTCTTTAGGAATTTTTACTAAATCTTTTACATAGATTTTTTCCATAATTCAATAACCTCTTGGGTATATTGTTCATTCGTAATTAAATTCAAATCTCTCATAATCATTAATTCGATCATGATTTTATTTTTTTCTTCTTCAGTTAACAGGCTATAATTAGTGCTAAATCCTTTTTCTTGTAAATGTTTTTTAATATCATATGTAGAAATAATATCTTCATCATCATATCGTAAAGATCGTTTATATACTTGTTTGGGCTCTTCACCTACTACTTCAGCATCAATCACGTTTTGTTGCTTTTTGGTTTGTTCAAGCACTTGATTAGTCATTTTGGCAATTTCCTCAAGGGTCTGTTCTAATTGTTCATAAAAAATTTTCATTTCTTCTTCACGG
>LFRX01000015.1:21342-22811 GCA_001512985.1 Acholeplasmatales bacterium DTU056 | reverse complement strand
GCAATTGGGAGAGAAACAGTTCGATATATGTGATCATCTTTATCCACAATGTAAACCGTTAAATTTTGGATCTTTTTAACATAAAACCCTTCAACAACCACATCACCACGATTGTCAACCGGCAAGGTATAAAGGGAATTATTTTGCATAATTTTTATCTTTAAATGTTTTGGTTTGTCATTATAAAAATATACACTATAACTAACTTTGCCTTGATTGATTCCCCAAGTAATATTTAGTGTATAATATTGATTTTCTTCTTCTACTAAAGTTTCATATAAGTTATATCCACGATGAAGTTTATCTTTATATTCATCCAATGAAACATTAGCAAAGTATGTTAGTTTAAATAAAGATAATATTATTACTAAAAATCTCATTCTTTTTTACCTCGCATCTTGATAAATAAATACTATTCGGTCAATATGATTAAAATCTTTAACAAATTCATATTGACAATTTGGAAAGTATTTATTAATTAATGCTTCTAAAGCTTCTTTTTGATTATACCCAATTTCAAAGGCCAACATACTTTTGGGCTTTAAATAATTTGGTGCTTGTTGTAATATTTGTTGATAAAAGTATAATCCATCCTCTTTCGCAAACAATGCTAAATGCGGTTCATTATTTATAACGATTGAATCCACTTCATCATTTATACCAATGTATGGTGGATTCGATACAATTATATCAAATTTCTGAAAGTTTGGAATATTGCTAAATATATCACTTTGAAGAAATTGAACATCAATTTGATTAATTTTTGCATTTTCCTGGGCTACATTTAACGCTTCTTGACTAATATCAATTGCTAATATATTAGTATTTGGAAGATTGGCTTTTAAAGCTAAAGCAATGCAACCACTACCAGTACCTATATCTAAAATATCAATTTTATCCTCAAGCGATACTCTTTTAATAACCTCTTCAACAAGCAACTCTGTTTCGAAACGTGGGATTAAAACATTTTTATTTACTTTAATTTTTAAATTATAAAAATAAGTATAACCTATTATATATTGAACTGGGATATTTTCAAGTAAATATTTATTTGCTAATTCTATAAACGAATCTAAATCTTCTTGTTTTATATGTTCGTGATATTTTAAATATAATTGAGTATTGTCTATTTTAAAATAATCTAAAAGTAAAATTTTTATACTAGAAATTTCTTTATTTAGTTCAAGACATTTATCTGAATAATAATCCAATAATTGTTTAAATGTCATAATCCCACACTACTTTTTATAAATATTTTTTATTTTCTATTTGAAACATACATTGAATTTGATGTGGACAAGTATTAATATAATTAGCTAACTCTTCAATTCGTAGTGTATCATTAGTTATGTAGAAGTGTGTATTCTGATTAATACTTTCATCAACTAATACAAACATATGATTCATACATATATGACCAATAATTGGGTATTTTTGATTGTTTGCTAAAACGGAAAAGCCTTCAAAAG
>LFRX01000015.1:0-21326 GCA_001512985.1 Acholeplasmatales bacterium DTU056 | reverse complement strand
TTTTTGCTCATAGCCAATTGTTTCGTTTGGGTATATTTTTTTAATCCATATTGGTTTTGTTTTGATTTTTACGACTTGCTTATGATCAGGGAGAACTCCATATAATGCAATACCTACACGAACTAAATTTCCAAAATCGCATTTATCAATACTTGAACTATTCATTATATGAATATATCGATAGTGGTATTCATTAAGATGTTTTTTAAAATATGAAATTTGATTATTTATTATTGAATCTTTACTTGAAACAAAGTGTGTATAAATTCCTTCCAAATGAAATTTTTCATTATTTTTAACAATATTTAATGTGTCTAAATATTCACCCCAGGATTTAATCCCCAAACGATTCATACCACTATCGATTTGAATATGAACACGTAACGGGCGACCATAATAATATTTATTTAAATTAATTGCATCTTCTAATGAATTAATACTTAAAACTATATTATCATAACGATATAAATAACTATAATCATCAAAAGTAAGACTGTTTAATATTAACACGTCACTATAAATAAAATTTTCACGGAGTTTTACTGCTTCAATAATATCATTGACGGCTAACATTTTTACGCCTAACGAAACTAACTTTTTAGATATCTCAATCAATCCCAATCCATAGGCATTATTCTTAACCACAGCAATAATTTCTTTATTTGTCTTACTTTTAATTTTATTATAGTTATCAGTTAAATTATTTAAATCTATTTCCATTACTAACAAAAGAAATCACTCCCTTATCATTAATAATTATGATAAGAAGAGTGCCATTATTAGTAAAACTATTTTATTCTTTATTTTCTTGTGCAAGTAATTTACGACGTTGATCTTCTAAAATTAAGGCGTCAATAATTGGATCTAATTTTCCTTCCATCACACGGTCTAGCTGTTGGATAGTAAAGCCAATACGATGGTCTGTAATTCGGTTTTGTGGGTAATTGTAGGTACGGATTTTTTCACTGCGATCACCACGACCAATTTTTGCTAAGCGTTCTTTTCCTTCTTTTTCAGCACGTTCTGCAAGAATATGTTCTAAAATTCTGGTGCGTAAAATTTTTAGTGCTGAAGCTTTGTTATCATGTTGACTTTTACCATCTTGACAAGTAGCCACAATTCCCGTAGGAATATGAGTTACACGAACCGCTGATTTCGTTGTATTTACTGATTGCCCACCTGGTCCAGATGAACAGAAATAGTCAATTCGAACATCGTTCATATTTAATTCAAAATCAATTTCTTCGGCTTCTGGCATAACCAATACTGTCGCAGTTGAGGTGTGAATTCTTCCTTGTGATTCTGTGGCAGGCACACGTTGAACACGATGAGCCCCTGATTCATATTTTAATAATGAGTATACATTCTCTCCAGATACAGAGAATGATATTTCTGAAAATCCTCCGACATCACTTTCAATTGCTTCATGAACTTCGATTTTCCAGCCCTTCGATTCTGCAAACTTCGTATACATTCTAAATAAGTCCCCAGCAAATATATTTGCTTCATCTCCACCAGCTGCACCACGTATTTCTACAATTACATTTCGTTCATCTAATGGATCTTTTGGAATAAGTAGGACTTTTAATTCATAAATTAATGTTTCATTTTCATCTTCTAACTCTTTTAATTCTTGTTTAGCTAATTCAGAAATTTCAGGATCTTTATCATGGGCTAATTCTTTTAATTCTTGAATTTGATTTTGATTTTCTTTATATTTACGATACTTAGTAACAATTTCTTCAAGTTGACGGTGCTCTTTTAAAAGAGCAGTCATTTTTTTTATATCATTAGCAATTTCAGGTTTTAGTAATAAATCATTAATTTCTTCATATCTTTGTTCAATCAATTCTAATCTTTCAAACAAGTTATGTCACTCCTTAACATTTGTAGTTTGTAAATTAGTTTCTTCTTGATCTACAAAACTACTATGTGAACCTCTAAAGATTAAATGGAACGAATCAGTCATTCCTTGGCGGTTTTTCGCAATAATTATCTCAGTTTTACTTCCATAAGTTTTACGTGATTCACCATCTTTTGGCGTTTCACGTGATAAGAAAATAACAATATCTGCATCTTGCTCAATACTACCTGATTCACGTAAGTCAGCTAAAATTGGCCGTTTATCTTGACGTGATTCAACTGCTCGTGATAATTGTGATAAAGCTACGACTGGAACATCTAATTCTCGGGCTAAAACCTTTAACCCACGCGAAATTTGTCCAACTTCTTCAGTTCGGTTTCCCCGCGAATTAGTTACATTAAGTAATTGTAAATAGTCTACAATAACTAAATCTAATCCACTTTCGCGTTTTAATTTTTTACATTTTGCGCGAATTTCAGATAAATCAGTTGTATTTGATTCATCTAAATACAAATTAAATTTTGATAATTCCTGCTTAGCAGTAAGTAACATCGCCATTTCAGTTTTATTCAACTTACTACTACGTATTTTTGTTAGAGAAACTCCAGATAGACTACTAAATAAACGCATTACTAATTGGTCAATACTCATTTCAAGCGAGAAAAAAGCGACATGTGCCTTAGCCATTCTACAAGCATTAGTAGCCAAATTTAACGCAAAGGCTGATTTCCCAACACCTGGTCTTGCGGCTATGATAATTAATTCTCCTTTTTGCAAACCAAAAGTTAATTCATTTAATTTTTTAAATCCTGTATCAAGACCGGTAACATTATGTTCAGTGCCTTTGGTTGTTTCAATAATATCAAATACTTTATCAGCAGCTAAATCTATTTTTAAGAAACTACTAGTTTGACGTTTATTTAATACTTGATTAATTTTCTTTTCTGAAGTATCTAATAATTCAGAGAAATTATATTTACCAGTTAATATATCATCGGCAATTTCTCTAGTAACATTTAATAATTCTCGTTCAAGAGCTTTTTCTTTAATAATATCAATATAAACACTAACGTTAGCAGTAGATGGAACACTATCTAATAATTCAAATAAATATTTATTTCCTCCAACTGCTTCAAATAAGTTTAATCTCTTTAACTCCTCAGCAACCGTTGCAACATCAATCGTCTTGTTATTATCATATAAATTTCTTACCGCAATAATAACATTGCGATGTTGTTCATAGTAAAAATCCGCTGGAGTCAGTTTACTGATGACTTCAGGAACAATACTAGCATCTAGTAAGATACACCCTAAAACATATACTTCTGATTCATAACTATTAGGAGTTCGTTTAACGACTTCTTGCATAATTAAACCTTCTCAACTACATGGACAGTTAATTTGGCAACAACGTCTTTATGTAATTGGATTGGAATTATATATGTTCCTAAAGCATCAATATCTTTGTCAAATATTATTTTTCTTTTATCAAGGTCGATATTATGTTGAGCCTTAAACTCTTCTACAATCTGCTTAGTACTAACTGATCCAAATAATTTTCCTTCTTTACCAACTTTGACAGCAATTGTTATCGTCTTTTGTTCTACAATTTCTTTTAAGTTACGCATATCTTGTAATAATTTTTCTTGTTCTTTTTGACGTTTTTGTAATTTATTTTCTAACTGTTTTAAGTTATCTGGTGTAGCTTCAATGGCTTGTTTTGAAGTAATCAAGTAATTAGCATAACCAGTTGAAACATCGATTACATCATCTACTTTCCCTTTTCCTTTAACATCTTTAATTAATATTACTTTCATAGTTTGATCTTCTCCTTTATCAACCCTTTTAATATTTTCAACCAATAAATCATAAACTTCTTCTAAAGTAGCATTTGTAAACTGCGCTGCCGCATTATTAAAATGTCCTCCTCCACCAAGAGATTCCATAATGACTTGCACATTAATACTACCTAAACTTCTAGCACTTATTCCAACTACGCCTTCTTCAATATAGCCAATAGCAAATCCGGCTTCAATATCTTTAAAGTTAACTATGGCATCTGCTGTTTTAGCTAGAAATTGACGAGAATATATTCCTTGTTCGCATAGTCCAATTCCATATCTACCATCAACAATCTCTAAATTATTTAACGCTTCGGTGCGTTTTACATAATCTTCATAATCTTCACGTAAATATGCTTTTGCCTGTGCATTATCAGCACCATATTGATTTAAACGAGCTAATACTTGATAAGTTTGTGGACTAACGCGATATATTAAGTTGTTAGTATCAACCATAATCCCAAGTAACATCCATGTAGCTACGCTTTTAGAAATATTAATTTCTTCATCCATATACTCAATTAATTCCGTAATTAGTTCAACAGTGGAACTTGCGGAAGGGAGAGTATATATGAAATCATATTTTTGAAGGGAGTCTACACTACGGCGATGATGATCAATAATAGCAATTTTTTTAGCTTTAGCATAAATTTTCGGTTCTAATAAAATTTGTTCATTTTGACAATCAACAATGATTAATAATGTCTCATTCGTAACCTTTTGTAAAGCTTCCCGTGGACTAATAAAATATTCTAAAATATCAGTATGTTGAGTTTGGATTTGTTGGTAGATTAATGAGACCGTTGAATCTAGTGAATTACTATCAAAAATTATTTTAGCTGTACGTCCTAAGGATGTAACAATTTTAGCTAGTCCTAGGGTGGCCCCAAAGGCATCAGCATCCATATCTACATGTCCCATAATATATACTTGAGAGGAACTAATTATTAAGTCTTTAATCTCTTGGGCATTAAAACGAACTGAAACATTAGAACGAGTTTCAACAGCATTTGATTTTGCCCCATAGTAATAAACTTGCTTATCAATTAAGACGACACATTGGTCGCCCCCACGACTTAATGCTAAATCTAATTGCTGCTCAGCTAATTCAACTAATTGAACCATATCAATATCTACACAAGCAATTCCAATACTTAATGAAATTCTTAAATTTTCTTGATTACTATATTGTTTTATATCGTCAATCACTTTAAATTGATTACTACGTAATTGTTGTAAGTGTTCGTAGTTTGTTAATAATAAAAATCTTTCTTCACTATAACCACGGACATAAACATCATTTTTTTCAGCCCAATCCGAAATGATTCCGATAATATTACTCATATGCATTGCACGTTCTTGAGCATCAAGACCTGCTAATGCTTGATTAAGGTTATCAATATTAATAATTCCAATTGCTAGGGTTTGGTTTTTTAATTTGTTTTCAATTTCAACTTCTTTAGTTTTATCAAACATATAAATGATGCGATAATCATAACGAACATCGCAAGCAAAATATCTACCATACAATTGAAGATCAAATTTTTCAATCCGTTTTTGTAAATTACTTAACAAATCTTGATTCAAAAACTGAATCTCTTTTTCAACAAGCGGACTCATAAAAATACTTTTAGCATATTTGTTAGCCCATTCAATTTTATAATTGTTACTAAATAGAATCATTGCTACTGGGATTTGGGAAAAAGCTTCTTCACCAGCTACATTTACCCGATAAGCAATATCGTCCCATATTTTAATACGTTCTTCAAGCCATAATAGATGGCGATTTCTTTTATAATTTATAGCTAAATTAATCGAATGAACTAAAGAAGCTGATGAAATAAAAATTAAAACATATAAAATATATTCATGAATACTTAATTTGAATATAAAATTTGCTAAAATAATCAAACTAGTAATTATAAACAAAACTAAAAAGACAATATTATACTTAATTTTAGACCTCATTTTATTCACCTTTTTTTCACTTAGAGGACTTAATTAATTATAACAAAAAAACCCTTAAATGTAAAATATTTGTTATGATAAAAACCATAGCAATATGCTATGGTTTAAAGTTAAAACTATTCTTTTACAAATGGTAGTAAAGCCATATGACGAGCACGTTTAATTGCAGTCGCTAATTGACGTTGATAAATAGCTTTTGTTCCAGTGACTCGTCGAGGTAAGATTTTACCGCGATCAGAAATAAATTTTTTTAATAAGTCAACATCTTTATAATCTATTTTTTGAATATTATTTTCGGTAAAATAACATACTTTACGGCGTCTTCTAAAACCACCCATATTGATACCTCCTTTTAAAATGGTAAATCATCGTTAGAGATATCATAATCTCCAACATCATCAAATGGTTTTTTATCTTCTTGTTTTGGTGTTTTTTTCTCAAAATCACTAGGTCGAACATCATTTACTCTATTTATTCGACTAAACGGGTCTTCTAATGATTCACTTTGGCTGGTCCAATAATTATAATCAGGTTCATATGACATAGGGCCGGATGTTTTAGTTGGAGGGGTTTGTGCAAAATCGTGATATTGTTCGCCTTGCTCGCGTGTTCCTCGCGGTTCCAAAAAGCTCACTGTATCACAAACTACTGTTGTTGATATACGACGCATCCCTTGAGAATCATCAAAACTATTTACTTGAAGCGAACCTTCTACTCCTAATAAAGCCCCTTTACGAATATAGCGTGACAAATTT
This sequence comes from Acholeplasmatales bacterium DTU056, assembly GCA_001512985.1. Taxonomy (GTDB): domain Bacteria; phylum Bacillota_I; class Bacilli_A; order ML615J-28; family CAG-698; genus DTU056. The sequence goes on along the minus strand of LFRX01000015.1, from coordinate 14,898 downwards.
TCCGCTTGCCCACGCCAAGCAGTACAATTAATAAAATCAGTGTCACGGTTACCATCGCGATTTACAAATGGACGATTAACCGCTAAAGTGAATTGAACATACGCTATCCCATTTGGAGTATATTTTAGTTCAGGGTCACGCGTGATTCGACCAACCAAAATTACTTTATTAATCATCAAAAGCCCTCCAAATTATTCTTTAATAATGATATGACGTAAAATATCTTCGCGAATATTGCAAATACGATTGTATTCTGCAACCGCTTCAGGTGTAGCCTCGACATTAAATACTACATAATATCCTTTAGTTTCGTTATCGATTTCGTAGGCTAACTCTCTCATTCCCCATTCGTTAACATCAACTTTTTCACTTCCACGTGTTGTGAAGATAGCATTAATTTCTTCAATAATTGCTTTAATTTGCTCTTCACTTAGTGATGGGCGAATGATATACATACCTTCATATTTTCTCATTTCTTGCACCTCCTTTTGGTCTTTCGGCTTTATTATTTAAATAAAGCAAGGGGTGAATATTGCTATTCACTTATGTTATTATACCCCAAATTCCATAAAAAGTAAAGATAAAAGATTTATTTTTAAAAAAAGCCTAAGAATAGTCTTTCTCTATTCTTGGGCTTCAGTATTTATTTTTAATTTTTTTAAAATATATTCAATACCACTAATTAACGGATAAGATGTTTCAATTAATAGTATTGTAAAGATAATATTTACTATATCAAGGCGGACTAGTTTTAATGGATTACTTGGAATAACATTTAAAGTTAAATAAATAATTACGATACAACCAATAAGCATTAAAATAAATAATATTCTTCTAAACCAGTTAAATGGACGAGAAACTTTAAATAAGACCATTAGACAAATTGACGTTGTCGTTAAAATAGAAATAGTTGTATATAAGCGTAGGCTGTCTGGTCTAGTTAAAGTTGGATTAAGAATAGGGGTAATGTAATAAATTATTACATTCATTATTAAAACAACAAATGCTGCTGGAAGAGTTGTTTTTAAAACATTACTAATAAATTTTCCTTTAACCGGTTTATTATTTGACTGTAGTGCTAAGAAGAATGATGGAACACCGATTGCGAAAATTTCAATCATACTTAGTTGCACTGGTTCAAATGGATAAAGTCCACCGATGATTAAAAACATTATTGTCAATAATACTGAGAAACAAGTTTTTACAAGGAACAACGTAGAAGTCATTTGAATGTTATTTATGACTCTGCGGCCTTCTTTAACAACCTTTGGCATAGAAGCAAATTTGGAATCGACTAATACTAAATGTGATACATAACGCGTCGCTTCACTGCCAGATGCCATAGCAATACTAATATCAGCTTCTTTTAAAGCTAAGATGTCATTTACACCGTCACCAGTCATAGCAACAGTTTTTTTGTTTTCTTTTAACGTTTTAACTATAATTCGTTTTTGTTCTGGTGTGACTCGTCCAAAGACAGTATATTCCATTGCTGCTTGAGCGACTTCTTCATCAGTTTTTCCTTCTAAACTAATATAATTTTCAGCACCATCAATTCCAGCTCGCATTGCGATTTTAGAAACTGTTATTGGGTTATCCCCAGAAATAACTTTTATTTCAACACCATTATTTTTAAAGAACTCAATCGTTTCAATTGCATCATCACGGATATGGTCGCTAATAACAATCAAAGCAATTGGTCGAGTATTTTTTGGTTGCTCATTAATTTTTAAAGTTCCAAACATGTGGGCTAAAACTAATACGCGAAACCCTTGATTTGCGAAACGTTCAACTCGACCTTTAAGTTTATCGAATTGATCACCAATAACATATTCTGGTGCACCTAAAATAAAGGTTCCATGTTTACCAAATGTAACTGCACTATATTTACGAATTGAAGAGAATGGAACAACCGATGTTGCTTCTAATATTTCCATACTACCGAAATGATCAACTAAAGCTTTAGCTGTCGCATTATGTTCTTTAAAAGCAAACATCATTGAACTAATTAATTCCCTTACAGTATAGTCGGTATGATTTTTTATTTCAATCATATCAACTACCCGCATTGTTCCATCGGTGATTGTTCCAGTTTTATCTAAACATAGAACATCCACTCGGGCTAATGTTTCTATACAGTATAATTGTTGAACTAAGGTTTTTTGTCTAGCTAAACGATATACCCCAACCGCTAGTGACATACTAGTTAATAGGAACAATCCGGCAGGAATCATTCCAATCATTGAACCAGCTGTTTTGGTCACTGCAGTATGATAGTCAGTTAAGTTGCGGTTATTTAGATACATTAATATTCCTAGCGGAATAATAAAGAAAGCAATTACTTTAATAATTTGATTTAATGATTTCAATAAATCAGATTTTGGTGGTTGATATTTACGAGCATCAGCCGACATTTTTTCAACAAAATTATCTCTTCCAACTTTATCTGCTCGGGCATAACAACTACCTGATACTACAAAAGTTCCCGATAATAAAGTATCCCCGGTGCGTTTTACAACCAAATCTGATTCACCAGTAATTAGGGATTCGTCAACTTCCACCATTCCGTCATAGATAATGCTGTCAGCAGCGATTTGTTTCCCTGCAGAATAGTATATTATATCATCTAAGACAATCTCGGAAACAGGAATACTAATTTTTTCGCCATTTCGAATTACATCAGCAGTTGGTTGTGATAGTAAGGATAATTTATCAATTGTTAGCTTTGCTCGAATTTCTTGGAAAATTCCAATAATGATATTTAAGAAAATTATTACTAAGTAAAATAAATTTTCATAACTACCAATCAATAATATCCATATACCTAACGCAAAACACAACACGTTAAAGAAAGTAAGGAGGTTCGATAAAATAATTTTAGGTATCGATTTCCCTCTTTCAATTATATTAGAGTTAGTCAAGTTATCTATTTTTCTCTGTTCAACAATTTCATCCGTTAATCCAACTTTAACATTAGTATCATAATAACGTGTTATTTCTTTTTCAGGGGTGATATGTGAACCAACAACTTTTTTGGTTTTAGAAGATAGTTTGACTTTTAAAACTTTCTTTGGGTTTGTTATATTTTCAAGTGCCAAAGTTTCTTCATTATTACTATTTAATTTTTCCATCTTCTCACCCTCACTTTCAAACCCAAAACACATATATTAATATTCTAACATAAAATATAATTTTTTCAAGTTATATATTGACAAAAATTGCCCATTTAATGGGAAAAAATTATTAAATTCAAGTTTTAATCAAACCATTCTTGATGAAATAGTCTTTGGTAGCTTGATACCCCATAAAATATAATTTTTTGCAATTTTCAAACCCTTTTTTGAATTCTAACATTTTTATATCAGGTATGACAATATTAATTGTACGCGGATCATTTATCGCTTCGTGAGGGGAAAGAAAAATTCGATTAATTATGTTTTTCCCATATTTCGATATTGCTTGTAATAATTCTTGCTGCTCTTGATTTTGCTTTGTTAAGCGAAATCCATACGTTGGATTTTTTTCATTGTCAAATATCCACAATGGATAATTTGCGCCAATCCCGCCGTCCACAAATGCATACTTGCCAATTACATATGGTTGATAAAATAACGGTACATTACAACTCATTACAACTGCTCTCGCCACTGGAAAATTATCCGGATCTATATTATACAACGGTAATTCATCAGGAATAATTACATTTCTTGCCGTTTTGATTTCAGTTACCATCATTTTTAATTTATAATCATTATTTTCTTTTACATCTTTAAACGTATAGACATTTTTCTTTGATAAAATATCTGCTAAAAACTCTTCTAAGGTATGAATAGAATAAATTCCTTTTTTGGTAATTACATCAAAAAATTTTTTAAATGCCTTCGTTCCCCCACCATAAGAAATAAGCGTTTCAATATTAAAATCATCAATATAACCAGCCAATTCCTTAGCATTAAAACCAGCAATAACTAATGCACTAAATAAAGCCCCAACACTAGTCCCGGCAGCTTTAGTTATTTTAATACCTTGTTCTTCTAAAAAACGAAGGGCGCCTATATAGGCCAGCCCTTTTATTCCTCCGCCACTAAAAACAACATTAATAATCATTCTCCTCACCTAAATAATTATATGCTTTCAGGGCGGAAATTATTTTTCTTATAATTCACCTTTAATACTTGCAAGTACTTTTTTGGCTTGCTCTTCACCTTGAAGGTGTTTAATAATTGCTAATGCAAAATCAAAAGAATAATACATTGCTTTTCCTGTGATAAAGTTTCCGCTTGTAACTACTCCTTGATCTTTTAAGTATGTTCCTCCAATAATTTGTTCTTCGCAAGTTGGAAAACATGTAAAAAGTTTATTTTTTAAATGTCCAAGTTTACCGACCAAATGAGGAGCAGCACAAATAGCACAAACTAATTTATTATTGTTGGCAAAATGATTGATTAAATTATCGATTTCATTCATTTTATCTAGAACTTGAAAAACTGCTCTTCCGCCAGGAATTATTAAAAAGTCAAATTCATTAATATCTAATTCGTTAAATAGTTTTTCTGCTTTAACAACAATATTACTTTGCGTAGTAACTTCCAATGTATTATTTACTGATACTAATGTCACATTTAATTTACTTCGACGCAAAACATCAAGTGTTGCTAGTGCTTCCACATCTTCAAAACCATTGGCTAAAATCATTAATCCTTTCATTTTTTACCTCCTTGATGATATAAATATTGTCCATATAACAATTTACATATATGAACAAATATATCTTTTCTTTGAACAACATTACATGTAAAAATACCGATCGCCCCTTCATGGCTACGGACATTGGTTTTATTTGAATACTTATCAATTAACTCAGCAAGTTCTAATTTTCGGTTTTCTAATAATACTTTAAAATCATCAGGTAAAGGAATTCTGGTACCACCCGCATAGAAAATATTATCATCTTCATCAACAAGAACTCCCCAATTAATTAGATAAAGAGTATCATTATGTAAAGTAATTCCACCTTCTAAACCGATTCGAATTGAATCTTGAGGTAATTTTAATGCGCGGTTTAAAGCACCTTGAATCGTTTCTTCATCTCCAATAGGTTGACAAGAAACACCACTGTCAACATCTTGACTTATTATTGAATAATTAATAAAAACTTCTTCGACAGCAGCAATTTTAGCCGGATTTTTAGAGCCTATATAAATCTTAGACATTGTTTTTAATTCTTTCAAACACATCCTGATTAAAATCTTGTAATATGGCCATTAACATTTGTTTTACTGCTTCAACATCATCAATGTGGATCATTGCAGCAGTGGAGTGGATATAGCGCCCTGGTAGGCCGATTGTTGTAGAAAGGGTGCCGTGTTTAGCATATTGTGCTGCTGCCGCATCAGTTCCTCCCATTGATAAAAAGTTTTGATGTTTAATATTGTTTTTAGTAGCTAGTTCATAAAAATATTGACGTAAACCATTGTGCATTATGCAACGTGGGTCATAAAATCTTACTAAGAATCCTTGACCCAAAGCCCCAAATGATGCTGGATGCTTATCGTCTAAAAAATCACCTGCAGGAGAGACATCAAGGGCAATAAACAAATCAGGTTCAATCATTTGCGAGGCAGTAGTAGCACCACGAAGACCAACTTCTTCTTGAACTGTTGCTCCCGCAACAAGTGTGAATGGTAATTCTAAATCCTTAACTGCTTCCATAATTTCTAATGCCATTCCGCATCCAAAGCGGTTATCCCAGGCTTTTGCTACGATTTTCTTACCATCAGCGGTGATGAAATAATTATTAACTGGAGTGATTTGCTGACCGATTTTTACCCCTAATTGTTGGGCATGCTCTTTACTATCCGCCCCAATATCTAATAATAAATCATCAAAAGATAATTTGCGATTATCTTCATCTAATCCTCGCGAACTATGAGGTGGAGTTGCCCCGATAACCCCCTGAATGAATTTGCCATTACCAATATCAATTTGCATATTTTGTGATAGAAAAACTTCTGGATTTATTCCTCCTATTGGTTGCATTTTAATAAATCCTTTTGGTGTAATGTTTACGACTATTGCTCCTACTTCATCCATATGTCCTGCTATCATTACGATTGGTCCATCAGCAGGTCCATATTTAATTCCAAAAACACTTCCTAAACGATCTTGAATGATTTCATCTGAACATTTCGCTAAACGTTCTTTAAGATAATTACGTACCGCTTTTTCATATCCTGCAATGCCACTTAGACTAGTTAATTCTTCATAAATTTTCATTCTTTCTCTAGTATCCATTATATCCTCCTAAAATCTTGCTTTAAGATAATAGATTGGTTTATTTAATTGTTTAAATCGTTCTTCGTATTCTGTAGTAATATTAGTTTCATTATATTCGCTTTTATGTAAATCAAGGCTAATTTCTTCAATTTTTAAAGGAAAATTATTAACCTCTTTAACTGTATATTCAAATAATTTTTGATTATCAGTTTTTATTTCTAAACATCCATTTTCGGCTAAAATATCTTGATATAATTTTAAATATGTTGGATTAGTCAGTCTACGTTTAATATGTCTTTTTTTTGGCCATGGATCACTAAAGTTTAAATATATATGATGAATTTCCCCATTTTCAAAAAAATTTATGATATTTGCTGCGTCGTCATTAATTAATAATACATTTGGTAAAGGATTATTAATTAGTTTTTCACAAGCTCTTACAATCACACTATCATATTTTTCAATTCCAATAAAGTTAATGTCAGGATTATTTAATGCTTTTTCAATTATAAACTTTCCTTTCCCCATTCCGATTTCTAAATGAATAGGATTCTCATTATTAAACAATAGTTTCCATTTTCCTTTATAGTCACTCGGATTAAGGACTACCGTTTCAGGATGAGCATCGATTATTTCCCGAGCGTGTTTTACTTTGCGAAGTCTCATTTTATTTTACCAAATCGTATATTGCTTGGACATAAATTGCTGTTGCAACAAGCAAATCGTCAATTATAATATATTCATCAACTTGATGAACTACATCCTCACGCCCTGGGAAAACTATTCCAAATGCTACCCCTTTTTGTAATGCTCTTGCATATGTACCTCCACCAATAGTAAGAAGAGGTGTTTCTGTATCATTAGTATATTTTATATACGCACTATGTAAAGTTTTAACTAAATCATCATTTGGATTAACATAGTGAGGATTATTATCACTAATAACTTTTAATTCTAACTTATTATTTTGGGCTAATTGAGATAGTTTAGTTAAAAAGGTTTGTTTATCCCAATTAATAGGATAACGTAAATTTAATTTATAAGCAATTTTGTTTTCATTAATTTCAATAATACCAACGTTAAAAGTTAAATCGCCCATTTCTGGATCAGTAAAGTTAAGATTAATTGTTCTAAAGCGTGTATCATCAAGACTGTTAGCCAAAAAAGAAAGTTGTGGATTATAATCAAATTGCGTTAAAAATTTAGCTAACCAAATACCAGCATTTTTACCTTTTTCTGGATGCATTGCATGAGCACTTATTCCATGCATAATTATTTCATAGCCATTATCGATTTTTTTAAATTCACCCTTTAATTGATTTTTGTTTAAAAACTCTTGATATTCTTTTTCTAAATCTTTAGTAATAATAGCCCTTGCGTAATCAGGAACAACATTTAATCGCAACCCTGCATTAAATGTTTTTATTAAATCACTTTCAAAATTACCACTTAATTCTAATGATAAAATTCCTTTTTCTCCATATATTAATGGAAAATTAGCATCTGGTGAAAAACCTATTGTCGGCATTGGGAATTTAGCAAAATATTTTTTAACACAACCCCAACCAGATTCTTCATCAGTTCCTATAATAATTCGGACTTTTTTATTTGGAACGACTTGTAAATCTTTTAAAATTTTTAATGCATATATTACACTAATAGTTGGCCCTTTATCATCAATTGCTCCGCGGGCATAAATTTTTCCATCGATCTCAGTTGCACTAAATGGTGGATAGGTCCAACCCTCTCCGACTGGTACTACATCTAAATGAGTTAAAACTCCTAAGATTTCATCACCTTCGCCATATTCGATATGCCCAGCAACATTATCTACATTTTCTACTGCAAACCCTAATTCTTTACCAAGTTGCAATGTATAGTCAAGACTTCTTTTAACTTCTTTCCCAAATGGGGCTTCAGGAGTTGCATCTTGTTCATTCCTAACACTAGGAATTTGTAATAATTCTTTTAATTTAGTAACCATTTCATCTTTATAATTTTGTACAATTTTTAAAAAATCCATATTTTCACCTTCTATAATTTTTATATGTATATTATACCATTATTTGGGGATAATTAATATAGCAAGTTAAAACAAAAGGAGGAATTTTTGTGGATATTGATTTACGACAAGCAGTAATCAATAATATGAAAGGTGCTGATAGTGCCACAGTAAGTAGTACTATTGCGGATGCGATCCAAGTCAAAAAAGAACAATTATTACCTGGCCTTGGAGTGTTATTTGAAATTTATTGGAATAATATTTCTAAAGAAGAACAAGACAAAGTTGCTAATCTAATATCAAGTAAATTATCATAATGTTTATATTAAAAGGTATGACCGAAGTCATACCTTTTTTAATTATCAAAATAACGATGAATTTCAATATTTGGTAAGTTCTTATACGCTTCAACGATTTTATCAACTGTATAACCATATTCACTGACTAATAATCTTCCTGGCGCGCTACTACCAAATCCTGAGATACTATATACTTCTCCAAATGAACCAGCATATTTTTGTAATGAACTTCCTTCACTCATTTCTACAATCAATCTTTTGGTTATATATGCCGGAATTAATTGTTCTTTGTATGCATATGTTTGTCTTTCAAATAGGTTACTTGAAGGCATACTAACAACTCGAACATCGTGACCATCTTTTAATAATCTTTTTTGGGCTTCCATAGCTAATTGTAATTCAGAACCTGTTGCTATAATAATACCATCTAAGCGTTCCCGTTCTGGTGACGCAGTATATGCTCCCAGCGGAACGGCTTTTGAATTATATTTTGTAAGAGTTGGAACATCTTGACGAGTTAGTATTAAACAAACTGGTCCATTTAGATGATCATTAATTATATAATTCCAAGCAGATTTTACTTCATTTGCATCAGCTGGACGAATAACAGTCATATTAGGAATAGTTCTTAACATAGTTAAATGCTCAATTGGTTGATGGGTTGGACCATCTTCACCAACAGCAATGGAATCATGAGTAAAGATGAAAATTACTGGGAGTTTCATTAGTGCCGAAAGACGAATCGCCGGTTTCATATAATCAGCAAATACCAAAAATCCACCACAAAACGCTCTAACTCCTCCATGTAATGCCATCCCATTGCAAATTGCTGCCATAGCATGTTCGCGAACCCCGAAGTTAATATTTCGACCTGTCCGATTTTCTTTTGAAAAATCGCCATCAGCACCTTTGGCTTTTGTAGAAGAGCTTAGGTCAGCACTACCACCAATAATAGTAGGATGTTGTGTGCTGATATAATCTAAGACGATTCCACTAGATACTCGGGTCGCGGCGGAATAGTTCAAGTCAAAGTTTAATTTATCAACATTTAAATCTACTTTAATGTTATTTTCCATTATATCAAGAAATTCTTGATATTTTTCTGGATATCTTAATTTATATATTGACAATTTATTTTGCCAATTTTCATATTCTTTTCTACCACGTAAGGTAATTTTATTATAATAAAACTCATACACTTTGGTATCGACAGTAAATTCTTTACCACCAAGGTTTTTTCGAAAATTTTCCACTTCAGATGAAGGTAATGGTGAACCATGAACTTTTGGTGTTCCAGCAAGACTACTACCTAAACCTATCACAGTTTTAATTTCAATTATACTTGGCTTGTCAGTAACATTTTGAGCTTTTATAATTGCATTACTAATGCTTTCGATATCTGTCCCATCTTCAACAAGTTCATAGTGCCAGTTTAAAGCTTCAAATTTCATTTTGACATTTTCGGAAGTTGTTTTGTGGGTTAACGTATCTAATTGAACGTCATTAGAATCATATAATACAATTAATTTTCCAAGCCCTAAATGTCCAGCTAAGCTAATAGCTTCTTGGGCAACACCTTCCTGTAAATCCCCATCACCACATAACACATACGTATAATGATTTACTACATCAACATCTTTTTCATTATACTTAGCCGCCAAAAACTCCTCTGCAATCGCCATACCAACCGCCATTGAAATACCTTGACCTAGTGGCCCAGTAGTAGCCTCGACACCAGGAGTTAATTCATATTCAGGATGTCCAGGAGTAATACTTCCTAATTGTCTAAATTTTTGTAAGTCGCTTACACTTACACCAAAACCTATTAAGTGTAACATTGAATAAAGAAGAGCAGATCCATGACCGGCTGATAAAACAAAACGGTCACGATTAAACCAACCGCCTTTTTCAGGTAATACTTTTAAATGATGGGCAAACAAAGTGTGAATAATAGGTGCTGCTCCTAAACATATCCCTGGATGACCTGATTTGGCTTGATTAATTTGTTCTAGCGATAATGTTTTAATTGTTTCAATAGCTTTTCTTTCAATATTTGTTTTCAAGCGTTACACCTCTTACTATTATATTTTTATTAATTTATATATTTTTTCAGCTTGATCACCAAAACCACATTTTATATCATTTCCCATTACTAAAATGCCAGTTGCCCCTAAAGATTTTAATTCTTCTAAATTAGCTTTGGTTAAATCATTTACTTTCACAGTTAGTCGACTCATTTCATGATAAACACTTATAATATTTTCTCTTCCTCCAAAAGCAGTTATTAACTTTTCTTGTAATTCTACGTCAACTTCAGATTCGTTATTAGCTAATTTAATCCGTCGAGTGTACGTAATCGCAATTTTAATTGCTACGGCCAATATTAATACAAAAACTATTGCAATTGGAATTAAAATTGCCCAAATGTATAAATCTTCCATATTAATACTCCTTACTCATTTTGTAATTTTTATATTTTGATTATAACATATTTTATCCATTATTAAAAGAAATAAATCTTTTTTTAGAAATAGTTTAAGTTTTTAGTTTTTTTTTAGTATAATATACTATATAAATTAATCTTAATCAAAAGGAGCCAAAATATGCTTGAAATTATTAAATACTTGTTATTGGGATTAATTCAAGGATTAACTGAGCCCTTACCAATATCTTCAAGTGGTCACATGATAATTTTTGAAGAAATTTTTTCTTTCGCTACTGATCTTAACTTTAAAATAATTACTAATTTTGGTTCATTAATCGCTATATGTATTTTTTACCGAAAATTTTTAAAAGAACTAATTATAGATAGCTGGTCCTATCTTATTAAAAAAGATACAACTAAAAAAAATAGTTTTATTTATATCTTACTTGTTGCTTTAGCAACTATTCCGGCGGGAATTGCGGGATATTTTTTAAGTGATATTGTTGATGAGAAATTATCAAATATTTTTACGGTAGCAATATGCCTTTCAATTACAGGAATATTACTACTAATTATTGACTATTTGTCAAAAAAAGCGATTCGCAATCAAATTACTACTGCAGATAGTATTCTAATAGGTTTAAGTCAAATAGTAGGATTAATTCCCGGAATAAGTCGTTCAGGCTCGACTACATCAATAGGGGTTTTTAGAAAAATAAGACTAGAAGACTCCTTGCGATTTTCATTTATGTTGTATATTCCAATAAGCATTGGATCTTTGATATTAAGTTTAACAAAAATTAACTATCAAACAACTAATATTGTAGGATATATAGGCGCTTTTATTTTAAGTATATTAGGAACACTTGCTTCAATCAAATTATTATTTGGGATTGTTAAAAAAGAAAATTTAAAATATTTTGGTTATTATTGTTTATTAGTCTCAATATCTATTTTTATATATTTACTTTTGAAATAGTATATCTAATTAAAAAAACTAAGAGAATTATCTCTTAGTTTTTTAGTTTATTGTCTATACTAAATTATTTTTTACGCATATCTTAATAACAAAGAGAGGTGAGAAAGATGATGACTACTAATGAATTAACTTTTGGTTTTGATCACACTCGTTGTGACAAAAAATGTATTCGTGATATCGTTAAGAAAATAGACCAAGATCAAAAAGAAGCATGTATGGTAAATGAATTATCTGGATGTGATTCACCACTTGTAGGAAGAATTAGCGATACTCGTCCAGTATCATTTACCTTATGTAGTGGAGCGCTATTTGAAGCGCAACTAACCGCACCAAACACTGGTGAAACTACACTATTTAGAATCGAAGAATTACGTGGCAATTGCGTTGTATTAAGATTACTTGTAGAGGGAGAAACCGCAATCACTTGTACAAACCAAACATGTGTTCTAGACTTATGTTGCGTTTGCGCAATTCAATGCTTCGAACCAATTAACTGTCTACTATGCAACAATACCAACAATATCTAAGGGAGTTTCTCCCTTTACCTCTCTTTTATTATCTAAAATTTGATAATATTTATTTCACGAATATCACTTAACGGTATATCTTTATTTTCAAATTCAGAAATTTTCACAGATAAAACATCCGAATTTTCTTGAAATGGTACACCAATAATTGTTTCGTTTTTGGTAACAATTTCACATAATACAGGTCGATTTTTCCTATACATTGCTAAAATGTTATATAACTTACGACATTCAAATATATTAAACGGTGCTTCTTCCTCAAGATCTTCTTCCGATGTTTCTTCCTCATGATCATCTTCAACAACATCTTTTTCTTCGTTTTCGTGATTGTCAATTGGTTCATCTTTTGGTGGAATTTTTTCTTGTTTTGGAGGTTCATTTATTAATGTTTCATTGTCATTAAAAGATTTACTCTCTTTTTTTTCATTAATCACCGTAACAGAATTAATGTATAGCAACGGCCCTTTTTGTTTATCCATTAAAAATCACCCAGTTAATTATATGATAACTGGGTGGTTTTTATGTTTAGAGTAAAAAGATCGTTGCTAGAGTAAAATAAGTCGATAGTGCAATTATATCGTTAATAGTTGTAATAAATGGTCCGCTAGCTGCTGCAGGGTCGATTTTAAAGTAGTGAATAATTAACGGAACTACTGTCCCCGCAATATTAGCAACAATCAATGCAGCAAACATACTAGCACTTATAACAGCACTTGTACGAATAATTTCTAGTGAGAAAAAGTTTCCTCCTGTTCCAAAAATATTTAATAGTACTAAAGCAATACCAAATGCTAAAACGGACACTGCAAGACCATTTAAAAAACCGATACTTAATTCTCTTCCAATGTGTTTCCAAATTTTTTTACGAGTAAAAAAGTCTTCATCAGTTAAATAGCGAATCGTAACCGCTAGACTTTGTGTCCCAACGTTTCCAGCCATATCTAATATCATTGGTAAAAACATTGATAAGATAGGAATAGCATCAATAGTTTTCTCAAAGCGTCCAATAATCATTGATGCAATAATTCCAATGAATAATAAGATGATTAACCATGGACTACGTCTTTTAAAAGATCCTAATATCGTATCAGTCGTATATTCAATTTCCCCATCAATGATACCAGCAAACTTGGCATAATCTTCAGTTGCTTCTTCTTCAATAACATCAATGATGTCATCGACTGTTAATATTCCTAATAATCTTTCTTTATTATCAATTACTGGTAGAGATTCAAAGTCATAATCTTTAAAAATTCGTGCCGCATCTTCCTTAGATGAATCAACAGTTACTGAGATAACTTTTTCATACATAATATTGTTAATCTCATCTTCCTTCTCAGCAATTATCAACTCTCTCAAAGACAATACCCCTACCAACATATCTTGATCATTTGTTACATATAAAGTATTAATGTATGCTCCAGTCTTCGCTTCAGTTAATACTTTGCGCATTGCATCTTTCGCTAACATATTATCTTTTATTTCGATATATGCGGTACTCATTATCGAACCAACTTCGTCTTCAGAAAACTCTAATAGTTTTTTCACTGTTTGAGAAATTTCTTTATTCATAGAGTTTAAATACATAAAACGAAGTTTGTCATCATCGATTAAACGCAAAATATTTACTGTTTCGTCAATTTCCATATGTTCTAAAATTTTAATACTATCCATGATTGGTAGTTCAGAAAAATAATCAGGAATTTCTTTGTGGTCAATATGTTCGAAAATAGGGGCTAATTCTTCTATTGATAATACTTGATATAACAATTTGCGTTGTTCAAGCGTTAATTGATCAAATATTTTGGCAACATCGTTTGGATGATATTCAATGATAGCGTTATGGAGTTCTTCTTTACTAATATTAGAATTAACTAATTCTAATATTTCGGTTTCATGTCGCATTTCACGATCTAGTTCAAAATTTTGCATTTTTTCACCCCTTTACTTATTTTTTTTATATAAGATTTGCAAACCATCTAATAATAAATTTTCATCATATATAACTTTTTCTTCTAAGAAGTCTTTAAATACACTCGCAATTCCTCCTGTTAAAATTACTACTGCTTCTCCGATTTCTGCTTTAACTTTGCGAATTAAACCGTCAAGCATAGCACTTGTTCCATAAACCATTCCGCTTTGAATACTATTAACAGTATTTTTTCCAAGAATGTGTTTTGGTTTCTCTAATCGTGCTTCTTCTAGTTTGGCAGTCGATTTAATTAAACTAGCTGTTGCAGTAATTACGCCAGGAAGAATAATTCCTCCAATGAATTCATTCTTACTATTTACAACGGTAATAGTAGTAGCAGTTCCCATATCAATGATGATTGCCGGAGTGCGATATTTATTTACTGCCGCAACTGCTCCGACTAACAAGTCAGCTCCTA
>LFRX01000016.1 GCA_001512985.1 Acholeplasmatales bacterium DTU056 | reverse complement strand
GAAATTAACTTAAACATTAAAGACATAGTTTATGATATTAAAAAATCTTATATATATCAACTTGATAGTAATAATATTGAAATGATGTTGGATTTAGAAGATGCTTATATCACAGCTAATCCACAATTAATTTATCATTTAATTAGCAATTTAGTTAATAATGCCATTAAGTATAATAAACCTGGTGGTTTTATTAAAATTACTTTAAAAAATTATAAAAAAAATAAAGTTTTAATAATTGAAGATAGTGGAATTGGTATTGATAAAAAATATTTAGAACGAGTCTTTGCTAGATTCTTTAGAGTTGATAATAGTCGTAGCCGCTTAACTGGTGGAAGTGGTTTAGGCTTATCAATTGTTAAAAAAATATGTCAATTATATGATGCTAGTATTAAAGTAGAAAGTAAAGTTGATGTTGGTACTAAAATAACTATTACTTTCTAATCTTATCTCCTAAAGTATATTGCTTACTTTAGGAGTTTTTTATTTTTGATTATTTAATTTTTTTGTATATTTCATTTATAAAAAAAGACAATATAACTAGGTGACATAATGAGATTTATAGAAAAAATTAAAATAAGTTATCAAAAAATATCAAAATTAAACAAAAAATACGACATTACTACTCTCTCTGCAAGTACCTCATTTTATATTATAATTGCCTTGTTTTCATTAATGTTTTTATTTATGCAGGTTTATAATATTTTTTCAAAAGAAATTGATAATTTTTTACTTACTAAAGTAGTAAAAGTATTATCTGATGATTACGAATATTTAATTGAACAAATCATGCCGGTTTTTCGTTTAAATGGTTTATTTGGAATTGTGATAATTAACTTGTTTTGGAGTTGTTCTAAAATTATTATGGCTCAAAAAAGAATTGCTAATAAAATTTACGGTTATAGTTACGAAAAATTTTCACTTGTTGGAAGAATTAATTCTTTTTTAATGTTTGCAATGTTAATTGCAATTATCGTGTTCGAATTAGTATTTTTAGTTTATTTTAATCAAGTATTAGTAAAAATTTTAGGAAATATGTTTTATATAGTAAGATTTTTGCAGTTTGCTCTAGAATATACGATGTTATTTTCGTTAGTTTTGTTATCTTTTATGTATGTTGTTCCGGTAAAAATGACGTTTAAAAAAACTTATAAAGGAGCTTTAATTACAACCAGCGGATTTTTTCTTATTACATATATTTTTATATTTTTTATAAAGTTTTTTTTAAAAAAGTATGTTGCATATGGAATAGCGAGTATTATTAGTTTACTATTTGGATGGATCTATTTAATAAATATAATAATTATTATTGGGATAATTTATAACTATTCAACTAATAAAATGGCATAATTTTTCAAGTAAAAAATAAAATATTTATTTAATACTAAAGATGAATACAAAAAAGAGGTGACTAAATGAATAAATTTCTAAAAAAACTTTTTGTATTCATCTTATTGTTTTTCATCACATATCCGACGTTAAACGCGAGTGAATATGGTTGGGGATTTAAACGAAATAATGAACATAAAACACCTGATATTGGAAAATATGCTAAGATAATCGAAGGAACGAGTAGTTATTACGTGGGACCAACTGATCAAAAAGTAGTTTACTTAACATTTGATGCTGGATATGATAATGGAGTAATGGGAAAAATCTTAGATGTATTAAAGGAAAAAAATGTTAAGGCAACTTTCTTTATTACGGGTGACTTTGTAGTCCGAGAACAAGAATTAGTTAAACGTCTAGCCAATGAAGGACATATTGTAGCTAATCACTCGTGGTCACATCGTTATATTACTCGTTTAAACGATGAAGAATTAAAAGAAGAATTAGAAAAAGTCGAAATCGAATATGAAAAATTGACTAATAAACCAATGACTAAGTTTTTCCGCCCACCTGCTGGAGTATTTAATCGTGAATCGCTTCTAAAAGTCCAAAAATTGGGCTACATTACGTTTTTTTGGTCTTTAGCATATAAAGACTGGGATACAGGAAATCAACGTGGAGGCGATTTTGCGTATAAAAGTGTCATGGATAATCTTCATAATGGAGCGATTATTTTAATGCATACAGTATCAACTGATAACTTAAATGCTCTGCCAAGAATAATAGATGATATACGTAAACAAGGATATGTGATTGGAAATTTGGACGAATTAATATTTTATGCTTATTTTAACTAAGAAAATCCTAAGATTAAGTCTTAGGATTTTCTTTTTTTAAAATATCTAGTATTTTGTTAAATAAAATGATATAATAAGTTTAGAAAACGCTTTTTAATTGTGGCTAAAAGTGTAAGGAGGAAAAGTATGAAGCATTTTAAACGGATATTGATTTTTGTTTTAGCCTTATTGTCGTTAATAATACTTCCAACATTTAACGCGGATGAAAGTTTTACCGAAGTCTTAGGGGCTAGATATCGTGTAACTAGTGTTGAAGAAGAAAATGAATTAGCTTATGGGGTTAAACATTATCGACATTTTGCGGAAAGCAGCACGTCAAAAAGTGGCGATAATGCAGCTGGTCTTGGCGGCGGCGGTCCGTTAGAAGCTAATAAATTATATCCACAACAAGTAAACTACTTAGAAGTTCCAAGTTCAAAATATGTTAGAGTAGTTAACTGGTCAACAACTACCAAAACTCGTTGGAATTTAAATACAGTTCGGGCAATTGCTAATGATTATGAACGAAATCATCCGGGATGGAAAGTTATTGCCGCAATCAACGGGGATTTCTTTGATATTAATGCTAAAAAAAATCTTCCATATCAAACAAATGGCGCAAATGTTAGTGGTGGAGATTACTATAAATCAGTTTCAGACTCAACTGTTGGGTTTACCAACAATGGCACTGTGAACAGTTTAATTGGTGGCGAAAAGTTGGAACGTACACCATATATGGTGCTTGGTATTTATGATGAAAATAATGAAATTATTCAAACATTCCAAGTTAAAAATGTTAACACTGTTCCAGGTGCAAATGAAGCAAGTGTATATTATGCAAATTGGAATAATGAAAAACAAATCGTGCCAATTCAAGTTCCAAATGTAGGTAGTGTATTTGTTGTTGAAAATGCTGAAAAAGCGTTAGCTAATGCGTCAAATGACTTTTATGGCCGCGGAACAATCACTTCTACAACCCCAAAAGAACTAGGTGAAGGGGAATTTGCGATTGTTTCAAATAATTCAGAAATCAATCAAGTTTTAGCAGTCGGTGTTCGTATTCGCATTCAATATGAATATATTGGTGCATATGCTGAAATCACCGATGCAACTGGTGCAGGGGCAACCTTATTAAAAAATGGTGTTGCTTATGATGGTGATGCCAATCGTCATCCACGAACAATGATAGGGCGTCGGGCAGACGGAACAATCGTTATGGTGGTAGTCGATGGCCGTCAACCAAGTAGCAATATGTATGGGGCTGTTCAAGAAGAAATGGCCGCTATAATGCATCATTATGGTTGTGTTGATGCTTTTAATTTAGATGGTGGTGGTTCAAGTACATTAATCATTCGTGAAGGAAGTACATTTAGAGTTACTAACTCACCATCCGATGGTCGTGAAAGAACTGACGCAAATGCTATTTTAGTAGTTGCATATGATCCAAAATTTCAAATAGAAGCAGAAGTAGGGCTAGATTCACTTAAAATTAAAGCTTCATTATTGGACAATAATGGTCTAGATATTGAACAAGTATTCTTTAAACTAAACAATGAAGAAAAAGAATTAACTAATGGTGAATTAACATTTACTAATTTGAATTCTAATACTAATTACGTCTATAATATATATATTAAACTTAAAACAGGCGAAAAA
>LFRX01000039.1:370-5668 GCA_001512985.1 Acholeplasmatales bacterium DTU056 | reverse complement strand
AATATATAATAATCAAAGCAAAGAAAATGTTGGAGGTGATTTGATGAAACGGCTATTAGGAATACGTGTTTTAACAATATTTTTGATTGTTTTATTAGCATTAGTTTATTTTGTTCGTCAGTCGTTTGCATATTTCGATCATCTCCAAACGCATGATAATCAAGTTGTTGCAATTGGCGATTGGCAAACTTTAACTAAAGAGAAAGTGATTGATTATTTATCTAAAAATATTCCTAATATATATCACCGTTTTATTTTAGACTCGTTAGGTAAATATTCAAAAGATATCGATAGTATAAAAGATTTAGATGAATTATATGATGCATTTATTTTGAGTGAAAAATACTATAATTATTCAATTAAGGATTTTTGGAAGATTGTTGATGAAACATATGAAATGGCTAGTAACTTTTTAATTATTCCAAGTAATGATAATCTTGCGAAAATCGTTCCATATTATCCAACAAATAACGGTAGTGTTAATTTCCAAATAATAAATGAATTTAGTTATTTAGAACCTGGTCAAAGCAAACAAGTTGTAAAAGTTATTAATTCCGCAAACCTATCTAACATTAACAATCATTACGACCCAATGATAATACAAGTAGTAATGGAATCAAAAAACCCGAATCAAGATATCTCGGATTATTTATTAGAAGTATTCATTGATTCGACCTTTTTGGTTAAGTTTGATACTGGATATATAATTTTTACTGATTCTAGCCTAAATTACCCATTTATTAGCAAATCCCAATTTAAATTAGAAAATTTAGAACAATATACAATTAATAATAGTCAAATTACTTCGACAGTGAAAGTCCAATTAAATTATTCTAGTCCATTTATTACTTATAATTATACTTACTCATCGCCACAAACTTCTGGCCGCTGGATGCGCCTTCCTCAAGCATTCCAATATGAGATTGCAGCGGAAAGATATAATCCTTGGGGATATATTCATCGACAAACCGGGACACAAGATGGACTGATGTTGGTTGGTAGACCGGACGGAGTGCATACAGATATGCGTATTTTATTTGCTCATCGCTATATAAGTTCCGATGTAAGAACGGTAAATATTCCATTAGCTTTTGTCTTATCACGAGCAAATGGAGATCCGGTAAACGAGACTGAAATTATTGTTAAGTATCGAGTGGTAATGAGCAGTAGTAGTCATTGGGATCCAAACTTATTTATTTAAAGTAAATAATGGCCTCTTCATGGGGCCATTTCTTATTAAAAAAGCTAGGTATAATAAAGAAATTATAGTATAATAAAGATATCAAAGGGAATTTTGAGGTGAATTATGAAGCAAAAAATAGGTATAATTGATTCTAAAATTGGGGGACTACATTTTCTTAAACACTTACAAAATGAATTTAAAAATGAAGATTTTTTATATTTTGATGTTAAATATTTTACCAAGATTGAAGAACGAGATATTGTGAAAGAAATAAAAAATTTTTTAAATTTTGTCTTAAGTCATGATTTAAAAATGCTAATCGTATCAAGTGACTTAGTATCAACTATTATTAATGAAGCTAACCTTAAAATTAATATTCCCTATATTTTAACAAATAATAGTTTAATCGATTATACTAATCAAAACTATGAACAAAAAGTAATGCTTTTTTTAGCTAAAGAACGCGTTATTGAAACAAGTATATATTCTAAAAATTTAAAAGCTGACCAATTATTTACTGTAGCAAGTGATAATTTATCAATTCTACCTGAAGAAGATGAAATTAAAACCTCCCGTTCTTTTAAAGAAGTAATCGCTACTTTACAGCAATATCAAAAAAAACATGTTGATGTGTTGGTAAGTGGATGTACAAATATTTCTTTGCTTACCACAGAGATATTAGAGGTATTACCGGAAATTGAAATTATATCTTTGCGAGATGTTTTAGTTCGAGAGATGAAAAAAATAATGAATAATCTTAGTTTATTTAATCCAAAGGGGCGGGGAAAAATATATATTATAACTGAACATGATAAACGTACAATTAAGATGAGATTAAAAAATGTCTCACTTAAAGTTAAAAGTATTACTATCGTTCCTAAAATGACTTAATATTAATTGTTTTTTACAAATATTTTAATAAAAATAAATTGAATATGGTTTTTAGTTAAGATATAATTACTCTATCATAAAAGAGGAGGTCTATTTAAATGAATATTTGGCATGATATTGATGAAAATCGGATTAAACCAGAAAGTTTTATTGCATGTATTGAAATATCTAAAGGTAGCAAAATGAAATATGAACTTGATAAACAAACCGGATTTTTAATTTTAGACCGAGTATTATATACATCTACCCACTACCCAGCAAATTACGGCTTTATTCCATTAACATATGCTGGTGATAATGACCCATTAGATGTTTTAGTTTTATGTCAAGAACAAATCGATCCAATGTCGTTAGTTGAATGTTATCCAATTGGAGTTGTCAAAATGATTGATTCTGATGAGATTGATGAAAAAATTATTGCTATTACAGCTAATGATCCATCTCTTAACATTTATAAAGAATTACATGAGTTACCGCCACACTTATTCCATGAAATTTCCCATTTCTTCACTGTGTATAAGCAACTAGAAGGAAAGGACACTTACATTCGTGAAACTTTAGGTGCAGATGCAGCTAGAGAAATTATTCGTGAAGCAATTGAGCGGTATAAAAAAGTATTTTGTAAAGATTACTCTGGGGAAGGAGAAGAAGGATAAAATAAAAATAGCGTTTGCCTTAATGCAAGCGCCATTTTTTTAATATTCATCAGTTAACAACATTGTATTATAACTACCATTGTCAATAATATAAACTTTTTGATTTAATAAATGACTTAAATTATCAAGTGGTAGTTTAAATTCATGTATCATTTTGTATTCAGGTTGTTCTTGCTCGTGGATAATGCGAAATATTTGGTTATCATAATCGATATCAAAACTAAAAATTTGTAAGTAATCAACCTTTTTAAAATTTTTTATATGTTCGTCAAGAAGATACCATAAAATAGTTTGAATATTTTCGGGGATTATTTGATTAATACCTTTAGTTTTAAAACGTTGACCAGAAAACATTAATTCACCCTCCCTTTTTAAATATATTATTAAAAGCACTATGATATTACTTTATTTACTTTTGGTATTTAACTAGATATTTGTTATAATAAAAAGGTAGAAAGAGGTAATAGGATGAAAAATCGTTATTGGGATATATTTTGGACTTTTTTTAAAATTGGTGCTTTTACATTTGGTGGGGGCTATGCGATGATTGCCTTAATGGAAAGGGAGGTTGTGGAACGGAAAGGATGGATTTCAAGCGAAGAAATTCTTGATATGATTGGAATTTCTGAATCAACTCCTGGACCAATTGCTATTAATGGGGCAACATATATTGGATATAAAGTTGGCAAAGTTTGGGGGGCAATTTTAGCTACTCTTGGAGTTGTTTTGCCAGCGTTTTTAGTAATTAGTGTTTTAAGTTACTTTATTCTTAAGTTTAAAGAAAACCAGTTAATCGAAATAATCTTTAAAGGTATTCGTGCTGGAGTTGTTGTCCTAATTTTCAATGCCGCATATCGTCTTTCTAAACAATTAGTCAAAAATATTCTTACATATATAATCATAGTTTTTGTTATCTTAATGTGTTTGTTAACCAATATGAGTGTTATTCTGATTTTATTGTTTTGTGCTATTATGGGAATTATATATCAATTAATTTCGAATACAAGAAAGATTCAAAAACAAGTTCAAGATTTGGAGGACAACCATGATAATTAACGTTTTGAAACTATTTTGGATATTTTTCCAAATCGGTTTATTTACTTTTGGTGGTGGCTATGCAATGATTCCGTTAATAGAAGAAATGGTTGTTCAAAAATATCAATTTATTAATCTAGAACTATTTACTGATATGATTGCTATATCTGAGTCATCGCCAGGGCCGTTTGCGGTGAACATGGCAACATTTATCGGGATAAAAGTTGCCGGGCCATTGGGGGCTGTTTTTGCTACATTAGGTGTAGTTTTACCATCATTTATAATTATTTTAATTATTGCATCAATTGGTAAAAAATTTTTAAATAAAAAAATGGTACAAGCGGCTTTTTTAGGTATTAGACCTGCAGCAGTTGGTTTGGTTATTGTAGCTTTTTTTAATATTTTTGCAAATGTAATTATTCCAAATGTATCTTTAAAAAGTTTTTCGTTTGTGAATTTGATTAATAATTTTGAGTATATATCATTAATTATCATTTTGATAGTATTTGCTTTATCAAGAATTTTTAAGAAACTACATCCAATTTTTTTGATTATAATTTCAGGAATTTTAGGGTTGTTATTCTATGGTATTCCATTAGTTTTATCGTGAAATGGTATTAGGGGGAGAAGCATGATTCTTAAATTATTTAGTCCGATATATTTTATAATGATCTTTTTGACCATTATTCTTTTAGTATTTTTTTCTATATGGTTAAAAAATAAAAGCCAAAAATTTACCAAAATTGTGATAAGTATTATATTTTTTTCTTCATTTATAATGCATTTTTTAAAATTAGTCTTTCCGCCATATAATACTGATCCACTTGCTTTTCGTAAAGTTACAGCTGAAAATATTTGTGCTTTATCTACACTTACCTTTCCGTTTATCTTTTTACTAGCCAAATCACTAGTGTTAAAAGATTATATGTTTTATTTTGGGGTAATGAGTGGAGTTGTAGCATTGCTTTTTCCACTTGAACAATTAAATAATGACTTCTTTCGTTTTGAGACTATTCGGTTTTATTTTGCTCATATAGTATTAATTATCGGACCATATTTAATGGTTTACACCAATCATCACCAGTTAAATTATCGCCGGATATATAAAGTACCGCTAGTGTTTTTTGCGGTGTTGGGAATTATTGTGGTAAATGAAGTGATTTTAACTGAAATTGGTTTAGTCCCATTACGAGGAAGTGATTTATTTGATCCTAAAGGATATCGGAATTTTTCGATGATTTTCGGTGTGGTTCCAGAGTTGGGGTTTACGGAAGAGTTTTTGCGGTTACTAACGCCTAAAGTGTTTTTGAAAATCCCATTTGGTGAGTATGCAGGGAGAGATAAATATTGGCCACTTATTTGGTTAGTAGTTCCGACATATATTTTAATTCCCCCTCTATGTTTTTTGCTTTCGTGGCCATGGGAAAAAGAACATATTAAGCAGGATTTTAAACATTTAGTTAATAAAATTAATAATCAAATAATATTATTTAAGGAGGAAAAATAAAATGTCTTTTAGAAGAAGATTAATTG
>LFRX01000039.1:0-337 GCA_001512985.1 Acholeplasmatales bacterium DTU056 | reverse complement strand
ATTAATGCCAGTGTTAGTTGGTTATAAAAGAATACAACTATCTTTTACTCTTATTATTACTGTTATTTATATTGCTATTGGGTTTGCCTTTGATGCTTGGCATCCAGGATGGATTTTATTTTTATTAATTCCGATTTTTCATATCTTATTCCCGTATAATATTAAAACTAAAAANNATGATGAAGATGATGAATAGGATATAAGTGAAAGAAAACGTTTTCTAAAAATGGTTTTTGAAAAATTCGCTTGACATTTACGTTCACTATGGTATAATAATTCAAGATAATTAAATAGTTTTGCCAAAACTAGAGTGATCTAGTGACGGAAAGCTATAGGG
>LFRX01000049.1:7595-8168 GCA_001512985.1 Acholeplasmatales bacterium DTU056 | reverse complement strand
AATCAAACATATTTTTTTATTAATTTATAATTGACAAATGTTAATTGTAGTGATATAATTATTATCGGCTAAAATAAAGGATGCGGGTGTGGCGAAACTGGCAGACGCGCTAGACTTAGGATCTAGTTCTTCGGAGTGCAGGTTCGACTCCTGTCACCCGCACCATATATGAAAAAAGGTTAGAGAAATCTCTAACTTTTAAAATGAAGATTTTTATTGACTTTGTTAAAAAAATGTTGTATAATAATTAAGCGATTTTGTGAAATGCGCCCGTAGCTCAATTGGATAGAGCGCTTGACTACGGATCAAGAGGCTGTGGGTTCAACTCCTGCCGGGCGTGCCATTTTAATTTATTTTTTGGTATCGGGAAGTAGCTCAGCTTGGTAGAGCGCTTGGTTTGGGACCAAGATGCCGCGGGTTCAAATCCTGTCTTCCCGACCATGCAGGCGTAGTTTAATGGCAGAACTTCAGCCTTCCAAGCTGATCGTGAGGGTTCGATTCCCTTCGCCTGCTCCAAATGAAATTTACTGTCCTAAAAGGGACAGTTTTTTTTATTTTTGTTTGATGTTTTTT
>LFRX01000049.1:0-7581 GCA_001512985.1 Acholeplasmatales bacterium DTU056 | reverse complement strand
GATAGGAGGAGAATTGATGAGAAGGTTTTTAGGATTACTTTTCGTTCTATTAATAGCCTTTGTTTTTGTTGGGTGTACTCCAAAAGAGCAAATTAAATTAGAGATTAAAGAAGAAGACAAAGCCATTGAAATTGCAGTTGGTGAGTCTAAAACTGTAACTGTTGAAGTAACTGAAGGATATCAGTTAGAATGGAGTTCTAAAAGCAATGATATTGCGACAGTTGCTAACGGAACAATAACTGGTGTTTCTGAAGGAACTACTGAAGTTGTTGTTAAAGTTAAAGACAAAGATGTTAGTGCTACCATTTCTGTTACGGTTGTTAAACCTAATCCAACTGAAGTAGTTATTACTGGGGATACAACTGTTATAGTTGGTTCAGCTATCAAACTTTCTGCAACCGTTCAACCAAGTGCAGCGGATCAAACAATTACTTGGGAAAGTTCTGATGAGACAATTGCGACAGTTGATAGTCAAGGTAATGTTACAGGATTAAAACCTGGACAAGTAACAATTACAGCAAAATCAGTTTTAGAAAATGTTAAAAAATCAGTGACAATTGAAGTTGTTCGTCCACAACCAACTAAAGTTACAATTACTGGAGATACTAAAGTTATTATTGGTTCAAGTATTAATTTACAAGCTACTGTAGAGCCTGATATAGCAGAACAAACAATTACTTGGGAAAGTTCTGATCCAACTATTGCTTCCGTAAATCAAGAAGGAAAAGTTACGGGTTTAAGTGTTGGTAAAGTAACTATCACTGCAAAATCAGTTTCTGAAAATGTTAAAGCAACAATCGAAATTGAAGTTGTTTTACCTGATCCAACTAATGTTACTATTATTGGACCAAATGAAACACGTGTTGGTGAACAAATTCAATTAATGGCAGTTATTGCACCAGCCCTTGCAAATCAACAAGTAATTTGGTCAGTTGATAATGAATCACTTGCAACAATCGACGAAAATGGTAAATTAACTGCATTAGCTAAAGGTCAAGTTAAAGTTATTGCTAGAAGTAAAGTAAAAGAAGAAGTGTTTGCGGAGTATACAATTACTATTATTTTAGTTGAACCAACTTCTATAACTATTTCTGGTTCAAATGAAATTTACTTAGGTCAAGTACAAACTGTTCAATATACAGCGACTGTATTACCTGCTGGCGTAAGTCAATCAGTAATTTGGTCAGTTGATAATGAATCAATAGCAACAATTAATGAAAATGGATTATTAACACCATTAGCAGTAGGAACTGTTAAAATCATCGCAAGAAGTGCAGTTAAAGAAGAAGTTTATGCAGAATATACATTAGTTATTAAAGAATTTTTACCAACAGGAATAAGTATTACTGGTAAATCAAAAGTTCTAATTGGTTTAACTGAGCAATACGTTGCCACAGTTTTACCAGAAGGAATAAGCCAAAATGTAATTTGGTCAGTTGATAATGAAACACTTGCTACTATTAATGCAAATGGAGTACTAACTCCGCTTGCGGAAGGAACTATTATAATTACCGCAACTTCTGCACTACTAAACACTGTCCAAGCAACAATTGAAGTTCAAATTGTTGACTCTCCTGAAGCTGTTAAATTATTACAAATCGCTCAAGGATATACAGCATACTTCCCTGGTGGCGATGTTGTAGCTTTCATTGAAAATCATGGATTTAGTGGATATACTTTAGAATTTGGTGACAAACAATTGCTATTCTATGGTGAAAAAGCCTTCATTAGTCTACGAGCAATGCAACAAGGTGAAGGTATTCTTCCATGGCAAGCTGTTCAACCTCATACTGAAGGCCCAGTTCCATTTTCTAATGGTGGAGTCAAAAAATCAGGTGTAGTAGGAGCTGTGTCTAATGACTTAAATGGCGGAACTGGAGTAATTTACTACAATGGTAATGATAGTAAAGTTATTGTTGACTCCAAACATTTATATGGTTACCAAGGCAATGCATGGGGTCATGGTTCATATGGTGTAATCTTAGTTAATAATGAAGGAACAATTGTTACTAACTTTGCTGGTGCTACTCTAGAAGCAGGTGTAGAAATTGAAATCCCATCAGGATATTATCTAATTACTATGTACCAAGCTGAACGTCAAGTTCTTGCAGGAATCGGCGTAACTGATAATGAGGTTAGACGCAATTATTCATTTGCTTTAAATCCAAACTTCCAAGTTGGTAAGACTATTAAAATTACTTATCATAACCAAGAATAGTTTAATTTAAAATTAAAAGACCTTTTCAAAATTATTGAAAAGGTCTTTTTTTATGATTAATCTTCGATTAATATTGCTCTTGCTGGTGATGCTTCTACATTAGCAATCTTTAATGGTAAAATAATTAATTTGTAACTACCTTCTAGAACTTCCTTTAATCTCAACCCTTCTAAAATCATCACCTTATTACTAAGCAAAGATTTATGAGTATCATATGTTGGTTGATTACGTTCAATGCCTAAGCCATCAATTCCGACTCCAATAATTTTCTTAGAAACTAGATATTTTGCCGCATCGCCGCTTAAATAAACAAAGTTATAATCAAAGTCATCGGAGAATGAATTTTTGGTTTTCAATAAAATAAAATCATTTTCAGATATTTCTTTTGTTAATAAATCGTCTTTAGCTATTACGTCATCTTTATTTGAAAAATCAAATACCTTAGCTGTTGTAATAAAGTATTTAAAATCATATGTTTCAGTTGTTGCCCCGTCCTTTAACATATGCAATGGGGCATCAATATGAGTTCCAGTATGCAAATCAATTGTAATGCTTGTCTCATGAACATGGCTATTTATATGATTGGCTCGGGTAATAAAGATTGGTTTTTTTTCTTCTTTATTTTTATATACTTGCATATTTGGGTGAATGGTCATTGAAATATCATATATTTTCATAATTATCCTCCTCATTATGCCACTTGTGATTAAATCGCGCAAGTAGCATATCTGCTTCTTTTGGACCATTTTCGCCAGGAAGATAGTTTGGAAAAGTTAAGGACTTATTTTTACAACTATCAATTATTTTGTCAATTAATTTCCATGAAATTTCTACCTCATCCCAACGAGTAAATAAAGTTGAATCACCACGCAAAACATCAAATAATAATCTTTCATATGCTTCTGGAGAATTAAAGCCAATTTCACAATTTTGACAAAAGTCCATTTGAACAGGAACAATTGTATTTATAGTTCGTGGCTTTTTCGTATTAAATTGCATTATAATTCCTTCCATCGGTTGAATTTTTATAATTAATGAATTTGGAAGAATATTGAAATCTTTGTATAAATTATTTTGTACTTCTTTAAATTGTACTACAATTTCTGTGCATTTTTTGGCCATCCGTTTACCAGTTCGAAAATAGAAGTTAACTCCTCGCCAACGTGGATTATCAATCTCTAGACGCATTGCCACAAAAGTCTCTGTCATTGAGTTAGGATTAACATTGTCCTCTTCACGATAAGCCTTAATATTTCCTTTTGAACCGTATTGTCCTAAAACAACATTTTCACAAATTTCCTCTATTGAATAATGTTTAATATTTTGCAAGACTTTAGTTTTTTCATCTTTAATACTATCAGGAGTTAAATCTTTTGGTTTTTCCATTGCTACTAAACTTAATAGTTGTAGCATATGATTTTGTAACATATCACGAATTGCCCCAGTTGAATCGTATAATTTGCCACGATTTTCAATTCCGATGGTTTCACTTGAGGTAATTTGAATATGATCAATAAATTGATTATTCCATAATGATTCAAAGATGATATTACTAAAACGAATCACTAAAATATTTTGTAACATTTCTTTACCTAAATAGTGATCAACGCGATAAATATTTTCTTCTTTAAAAGTGTCAACTAATAGTTCATTTAATGCTTTAGCATTTTCTAAGTTTTTTCCGAATGGTTTTTCAATCATTAATCGGCTAATAGTTGCATCTTCAATAAAATGATTATTTTTTAGATTTTGAATTATAATTTCAAAATGCTCTTGACTTGATGCAAGATAATAAATTCTATTTTTGGCAATATAATATTGTGCTTCAATATCTAAAATAAATTGTTTTAATTTTGGATACAAAGCATTATTTAAATAATCCATCTTGTAATAGATAATATATTTGGCAAAGTTTAAAAAGTCGTCTTTATTATTGATACTAGCAAATTTCGATAAGGCATTATATAAAAACTCATAATAATCTTTTTGAGTATATTCACGTCTTCCAATAATAATAATTTTAAAATTATTAGGAAGAATTTTTCGTTTATATAGTTGGAAAAAGGCTGGAATAATTTTACGGTTTGTTAAATCACCAGTTCCACCAAAAATGATAAATGAAAAACCATTCTCAATTGTTTTGTTCATTTGTATCACCTTATTTTTTAACGACGTCATGGCCACCAAATTCATTTCGTAGTGCTGCAATTACTTTTCCAGAAAAAGTATCATATTGATGAGAACGATAACGAGTAAATAATGAACTAGCAATGACGTTGGCTGGAACTCCTAGGCGTAGTGCTTCTTGAACCGTCCATAAACCTTCTCCGCTAGAATTAATTACTCCTTTTATTGATTCTAAATGAGGATCTTTTTTAAATGCTTCCACAAGCAATTCCATTAACCATCCGCGGATAACTGAACCATTACTCCATACTCTTGCAATGGCTTCATAGTCAAAATCAAATTCACTTTTTTCCAATATCTCAAACCCTTCTGAAATCGCCTGTAACATTCCATATTCGATACCATTATGAATCATTTTTACATAATGACCAGAACCACTTGGTCCAGTATAAAGATATCCATTTGGAACACAAATGTCTTTAATTAATGGTTCAATTTTTTCAAATGCTTCTTTATTTCCACCAATCATCATACAGGCACCGTATCTTGCTCCATGAACACCACCACTTGTCCCAATATCAAGGAATTCAATGCCTTTATCTTTTAGTTCTTTTGCTCGACGAATAGAGTCGTTAAAGTTTGAATTTCCACCGTCAATAATCAAATCACCAGTTTTTAATAATAATACTAAATCATTAATAAATTGATCAACAACTTTTCCTGCTGGAACCATTAACCATATTATTCGCGGTTTTGAAAGTTTACTAACTAACTCTTCTAAAGAATATGCACCAATTATTCCATATTTTTCTACCTCTTTAGTTTTTTCACTGGTACGGTTATATGCTACAACTTGATGACCTTTATCTATCATATTTAAAGCTAAATTATAGCCCATTTTGCCAAGTCCGATTAAACCAATTTTCATTATATCCCTCCTATTTTAACATCTCTATATTTATAATACTAAAAAAGGTATAAAAAAACTAGCCATATGCCTTAACTATTCTTATTATAGGTTTTTTTTCATTATATAACACATAAAATTTTAAATAATATAGATGTATTTTTAAAAATTTTATGTTATAATATATTAGCATTTGGAGGAATACCCAAGAGGCTGAAGGGGCTGGCTTGGAAAGCTAGTAGATCGGTAACACGGTGCGGGGGTTCGAATCCCCCTTCCTCCGCCATAATTAAAAAAAGTCGTTTTGATTTTTTACTTTTATTGTAAATTAATAATTGATAATCAATCTAATAACGGGGGCGTAGCTCAGCTGGGAGAGCGCTTGAATGGCATTCAAGAGGTCGAGGGTTCGAGTCCCTTCGTCTCCACCATATTGAATGCATAGGTTTGATGCATAGTTATCAAGCCTTTTTTTTGTTGGCAGAAAGAGAAAAATCTCCTATCAGCCACCAGCGATGAGATTAGCAGTAGTTACATTTTAGACTTTTTGATGGTCTCTTTTATATTTTGAAATTAACTTTTTAACGATTTAAGAAAAAACAGAATTAAGTTTTATGATAAGTAGACAAGTTGAAAAAAGTGTTATAATTTTTAATAAAGATTTATATTATAATGGGATAAATTATGGATTATCAACGACTATTCAAAGAACTAAGAAAAGTGTAGATTTTTGCTAGTAATAGATAGTTGTACGCAAGTTCAAGGCAATTGAACAGGTTCATGCTTAATCCAAATCAAATAGGGATTTTTTTACTAGTAAAAATATTTTGTATAATAATTAATAGGAAATGATGTGCTTCCTTACTTAAGTAGTAGAACCGCTTATTATGATAATGACATGTAGTGTTGAGACACTAGATGTGTCGTTAGCTTTTTGTTTACTTAATCAATGGAGGAAAATATGTATGTTATTAAGTATTGCAATAATTTTTATTAGCAGGTGTAATCATTGGATTTTTATTTGAAAAAATTAGGATACCAGCTCTACTAGGTATGCTAATAATAGGTATAGGTTTAAATGCATTAGGATTACTTGGCCCAGATATAATGAATATATCTAGTGACTTAAGAATGATTGCATTAATTATTATTTTACTAAAAGCTGGTTTATCATTAGATTTCAATATTTTAAAAAAAGTAGGTCGTCTAGCAATTTTGATGTGCTTCTTACCAGCAACTTTTGAAATCATAGCTCTAGGTATATTTGGACCATTATTTCTGAATTTGTCTCTATTAGAATCGATATTAATTGGAGCTGTATTAGGAGCAATAAGTCCTGCTGTTGTAGTTCCAAGAATGACAAACTTTATTGAAAAAAAGATTGGAACTGATAAAGGAATTCCTCAAATGATTATAGCTGGTTCAAGCGCAGATGATGTATATTGTATAGTAATATTTACCACCTTAACAAGTTTATTAAGTAGTAATAATGATGGATTTAATCCACTAATGGTGATACAAATACCATCTAGTATTATTTTAGGTATAGTCTTTGGGATAGTTATTGGACTAATTTGCGTCTATTTGTTTAAAAAAGTTCACATGTGAGATACTATAAAATTAGTAATATTGATTTCGATCGCATTTATAATGTGTTACATTGAAGAAATTTTATCAAATTCAATTATAACAATATCAAGCTTGCTTTTCGTGAAAACTATGGGTATTGTAATCTTTATGAAGCGACAAGTTGTGGCAGAAAGATTATTATCTAAGTTGAATAAACTATGGGTAGTTTCTGAAATATTCTTGTTTGTTTTAGTAGGAGCTAGCGTCAAAATAGAGACAATTAGTAGTCTTGGTTTAAATGCAATATTAGTCTTACTACTGGCTATGATTTTTTGAATAATTGGGACATACCTATGCTTAATTAAAACGGAATTAAATTTTAAAGAAAAATTATTTGTTATGATAGCAGAAATTCCTAAAGCTACTGTTCAAGCTTCTATTGGAGGAACATTAATTGGACTTGCTGGTGTTAATCAGGATTATGCATATATAGTATTAGCGATATCTGTACTAGCTATAGTATTTTGGGCTCCAATTGGCGCTTTTGGAATAGACTTAACTTATAAAAAACTATTAAAAGTAGAAAATGAGTGATATTAATTTTCTATGTTGACTATTTTAACAAGGATATATAGTTCTAGTCAAGGGTACGAAATTGTATCAAAATAGTAGCCCTAACCCATATTGAATTAACAGGTTTAAAACAATAAAATCTACTGTTTTAAGCCTTTTTTTATATAAACTATTGATGGTTTATAAA
>LFRX01000025.1:5719-6027 GCA_001512985.1 Acholeplasmatales bacterium DTU056 | reverse complement strand
CCTGCCTTGCAAAAGTAGGTCGTTGCCACCTCTCCTTTCTATTAATTTTGATATTGATTTTTATATTATAATATGATATAATTATTGGTAGAAATGCTGCCTCCATAGCTCAGTTGGTTAGAGCACATGACTGTTAATCATGGGGTCCTAGGTTCGAGTCCTAGTGGGGGCGCCATTTTTATGTTAAGAGGCCCGTTGGAGAAGCGGTTTAACTCACATGCCTTTCACGCATGCATTCACGGGTTCGAATCCCGTACGGGTCACCATTTTGGATTTTAGACTATCGTTGAGATAGTCTTTTTTTTATT
>LFRX01000025.1:0-5693 GCA_001512985.1 Acholeplasmatales bacterium DTU056 | reverse complement strand
GTTTAATTATTCTAAAAGAAATGGATAATATGTATAATAGTTATCTTCATTATTGATATGATATTTTTTTATTTTAAAAATATGTATTAAAAAGATAGACAATATGATATAATTAGAAAGGTTATAATGACAAAAGTGGAGTGGTAGAATTATGCACGGAGCAAAAAAACTATTTAAATGGGGACTAAAATATAAGGTTTTAATTATTGGTATTTTAACGTTAACAATATTAACTCCTTTAACATATTCTTATACCCCTCAATTTATTCGCTATGTTTTCAATGAAATATTACCGAAGACAGGAAATATTAATATAGAAAATAGTAAAATTAATTTGCCAAATTTTATAATTGACTTTTTTAAATCTTTCGCAAATCCATTAAAGGCATTATTAGCCGTTGGAGGGACATTGCTTATTTTCCAAGCATTCCGCGGTATTTTGATGTTTTTAGCGGGATATTTACGGGGGAAGTTTGCGGAAAATATTGCGTATGATATTCGTAATAAGACTTACTCTCATATTCAAAATTTATCTTATTCATATCATAATAATGTTGACACAGGAGACTTAATTCAAAGATGTACTTCGGATGTTGATACGATCAAATCATTTTTAAGTGCTCAACTTCCTCAAATTTTCAATATTCTAGCTTCTTTTATTTCTGGAGCTGTTCAAATGGCATTTATGAATTATAAAATAATGCTTGTCACTTTATGTGTTGCACCTATTACAATAACAATGTCATTTATTTATTATCGATTCGTTAAACGTAAATTTAACGAAATCGAAAAATATGAATCAGAAATGACAACTGTACTACAAGAAAATATTAATGGTGTTCGCGTTGTTAAAGCCTTTGCTCAAGAAAAAAATGAATTAGATAAATTTAGTGAAAAAAGTAATAAATTTAGAAAAGCCGATTTAGAATTTATGAAAGGAATGGCTTTATATTGGAGTTCAAGTGACCTTTTAACAATGCTACAATATGTCATTACTATGTCAGTCGCAATTTATTTTGCGAGTAAAGGAGAACTATCATCTGGAGATTATATTGCATACGGAATGTATATTGGAATGCTAGTGTGGCCAATTCGTGGACTAGGCCGTATTATTGGTGATTATGGTAAAGCAGTTGTTGCGGCGGGAAGAATAGATGAGATTTTGTCAGTTGAAGACGAATACCAAGCTGATGGAACTTTGACTCCAGAAATAACTGGTAAAATTGAATTTAAAGACGTTTATTTTAAATTTCCTGACGCAGATAATTACTTATTAAAAGGTGTTTCCTTCACAATAAAACCTGGTGAAACCGTCGCAATCATCGGTAAAACAGGTTCTGGAAAAAGTACAATTGCTAATCTACTAGTTCGAATGTTAGAATATGAAAAAGGACACATTTTAATTGATGGTGTCGAATTAAAAGATATTAATAAACATCATGTCCGTAAACATATAGGAATCATTTTACAAGATCCATTCTTATATGCCAAAACAATTTATGAAAATATCTCAATTGCAAATTGCTCATTAAGTGAGGAGGATGTTTATAGAGCTGCTCAAGTCGCAGCAATTCATGATGATATTTTATCTTTTGATAAAGGATATCAAACATTAGTTGGCGAAAAAGGGGTAACTTTAAGCGGTGGGCAAAAACAACGAATAGCAATTGCCCGCATGTTAGTTTTAAATAAACCAATTATGATTTTTGATGATAGCTTAAGTGCTGTAGATACTAAAACAGACTATAATATCCGAAAAGCCTTAAAAGAAAAAAATCGTGGATTAACCTCAATTATTATTACCCATAGAATCGCTACCGCCAAAGAAGCTGATAAAATTATTGTTCTAGAAGATGGCAAAGTTAGCGCAATCGGCACCCATGAAGAACTTTCTAAACAAGAAGGTTTATATAAATCGTTATGGGATATTCAAGGTAACCTAGAAGAAGAATTTATGACAATGATTAAAGAGGAGAGACAACAATATGGAAGAATTTAGAGAAGAGGAATTTACGTCGGAGAAGTTTAGTTTAAAAGTTTGGAAAAAGATTTTTAAACTAGTAATTGAAGATCGTAAATATATCTTTTTATCTATTGGGTCGATTACGCTAGTAACTTTATTAGATATTGCCTATCCATTAGTTAATGCCCTTGCTATTAACAAATTTTTTGATGAAAAGGATTATACATATCTACCATTGTTCATTGTGCTATATGTTTTAATTGCAATTGGATATGGAGTGTTTGTTCGCTTATTTATTAAAAATGCAGGTACTGTTGAGACAAATGTAGGATATAAGATCCGAAACGAAGCATTTTATAAATTGCAACAATTACCATTTGCTTATTATGATAAAACACCAGCCGGATGGATTATGGCTCGATTAACTTCAGACTCACGTCGCTTAGCCTCAATTATATCTTGGGGTCTTGTTGATATGGTATGGGGATTATCATTAATGAGCGGAATTTTAATTGCTTTATATATAATTAATTACAAATTAGCTTTAATACTGACTGTTGTTACGCCAATATTGTTTATTGCCAGCCTATATTTTAGAAAAAGAATTCTTAAGTCTTATCGGAAAGTTCGAAAAATAAACTCCGAAATTACTGGCGCATATAACGAAGGAATTTTGGGTAGTAAAACTACTAAAACATTAGTCTTAGAAGCTAATAATTTTCAGGAATTCGAAAGTAAAGCATCTGAAATGAGAAAAAATTCTATTCGCGCAGTAATGTTTTCATCATTATTTTTCCCAACATTATTAGTTATCAGTTATGCGGGAATTTTAATGATTATTCGATTTGGTGGCGAAATGGTTATTCTTGATGCGATTGATGCGGCGATATTATATTTATTTATAAATTATTCGACGCAATTTTTTGAACCGGTAATGCAACTGGCTAGCGTTCTTGCGGAGTTACAACAAGCACAAGCTTCAGCGGAACGAATCATGAGTCTAATTGAAACCGAACCAGAAATTAAAGATCGTCCTGATGTTATTGAAAAATACGGTGATATTTTTACTCATAAAAAAGAAAACTGGGAGCCATTAATCGGCGATATTGAATTTCAAAATGTTGATTTTCATTACATCCCTGAAGAACCAATTTTATCAAATTTTAACTTAAAAGTTAAAGCCGGAACAACAGTAGCAATCGTTGGAGAAACTGGTAGTGGTAAAAGTACAATCGTTAATTTAATTTGTCGATTTTATGAGCCAGTAAACGGGCAAATATTGATTGACGGTGTCGATTATCGCGAAAGATCTCAAGCATGGTTACATTCTAACATCGGGTATGTTTTACAATCACCTCACTTATTTAATGGTACAATTTTTGAAAATATCGCCTATGGTAAAAAAGATGCAACATTAGAAGAAGTTGTTGAGGCTGCCAAAATCGTTAACGCACATGACTTCATAATGGCATTACCAGAAGGCTATAATACCAATGTAGGTGAAGGTGGGGCTAAACTTTCTGTAGGAGAAAAACAATTGATTTCCTTTGCTAGAGCGATTATTGCTAATCCGCGTATATTAATTTTGGATGAAGCTACATCATCAATTGATACAAAAACAGAAGATATGATTCAAAAAGTTATCAAGAAAGTATTAGCAGGTCGCACAAGTTTTATCATTGCCCATCGACTTTCAACTGTCCGAGATGCCGATTTAATTATTGTTCTAGATAAAGGTAAAATCATCGAACACGGAACTCATCAGGAATTACTAGCAAAACGGGGAGAATATTTCGAATTATATAAAACTCAATTTATTGATGAGCGAATCGAAATGTCAAAATATTAAAAATAAGCGACCTATTAATAGGTCGCATGTTTTTTAAGGTATAATCGTCTTATAGTGTGGGACAGGTTTTTATTTATGTCATATAACAAACTCAATTTAAACTTAAAAATAAGCAATTTTACCAAAAAAAATTAAACCAAAAAAATTAATAATGAAAAATCAAATAAACATATCATAAAAAGAAAAATAATAAAATTAGTATGAGGGAATAATAATTTTTAAGATTCTTTATAAATAAGTTGTAATTTTGAAGTAATTTTTATATAATGATATCAAGAGAGTGGGATGCTATGAAGTGTTTATTTATTTACAATCCACATAGTGGAAAAGGAAAAATTGCTAAGCATTTGGATTATATTGTTAAAAGATTACATGAAAAGTTTGAGGTTGTTGAAACATATCAAACTAAATCATCAGAAGATACTATTAATGTCGCTCGCGAATCCTGTGGCAAATATGATGCCCTGGTTTTCTCTGGTGGAGATGGAACTTTTAATGATGTAGTAACCGGAGTTGCTCCGATGGAAAAGAGACCAATACTGGGATATATTCCGTCGGGAACTGTCAATGATATTGCTAGAAATTTATCAATTAGTCGAAACATAAAAAAAGCATGTGATGTAATAGTAAATGGAAAAGTATTATATCATGATGTTGGCGTTGTCAATGACCGCTACTTTATGTATGTTGTAGCTGCTGGAACATTTACTGAAGTTAGTTATCGAACTGACCAAAAAATTAAAAAAGTTTTAGGTAAACTAGCTTATATAGTTGATGGAATTAAAGATGTTTTTAATCCAGTTTTTACAAAAGTAAGGATTATTGCGGATGGAGTAACAATCGAAGATACCGCTAGTTTATTATTAGTTTTAAATTCAAAAAGCGTTGGTGGTATACGCCTTAATAAAGACGGTCATGCCAATGATGGTTTATTTGACGTAGTTTTAGTTAGAAAAAGTTATTTCTTTGGAATTTCAAATATTATTCGATTATTTACATTTGGTTTATCTAGAAGAAAGAAACGTAAATATATATATCATATTCGGGCACAAAGAATTTATGTTGAGACAAATGAAAATGTTGTATGGTGCCTTGATGGAGAGCAAGGACCGAGTGGTAATATTGAAATAATCAACCTTCCTCAACACATACGTATTTTTGTTTCAAAAAACTATAAAAATTAAAACTAGTATGGAGGATATATATGAAAAAAGAGATTGCCTTACAGGTGTGGGCTGATGAAATTGGGGATCAAGAATATGCTTATGACTTTTCCGGTCGCAAAATCAAACGTGAGGATTATGGGGTTAAAAATCAAGTCGGATGGGTGATTGCCCCAATTAAGCCATTTGAACTTGGGGGGCCAAACGATAAAAATAATTTAATGATTATGCATCATCAAACTTATGAAGAAAAAGGCAATAACTATCCGATTTTTGAAATTATCAATAAAAAATATATTATCCAATATGATGAAAAAGATGACTTTTATTATATTGAACAAATTATAGAAGATGACGATGAAGATGATTTTTATAATATTTAAATAAAAAGGAAAAAAGTAGAGTTCTTTTTATAACTCTACTTCTTGAATTGATATATATGTGTGAAAGGGAGAGGAGAAGTATGATAGAAGAATAGGGGGATTCTTCTTGCAACTCATCGTTGCAATTATATTATGGTCAACTTATTAAAATTTTATTCAAAAAATTAAAAAAATTTTTAAAAATTTTTTGGAGGATTTAATGAGAATCATTACCGGCAAGTTTAAGAGTCGCAAACTTAATACTCTACCAGGTCCAACAACTCGGCCAATGACAGATCGTATGAAAGAATCTGTATTTAATATCATCGGTCCGTATTTTCAGGGTGAAACAGTGT
>LFRX01000029.1:73627-83273 GCA_001512985.1 Acholeplasmatales bacterium DTU056 | reverse complement strand
CCATTAGAAAAAAGGAATGATTTTATTTGAGAAATAAAATCATTCATAAATAAAATATGCTGTGTTAAACCATCGTAATTTTCTTTATCGACAAATAAACCACTAAATAAAAATGTTTTATTTTTTATTTCAATTGGTAATAGTCCAATAACTAAAATTACTAAAAATATTATTGAATACTGACAATAAATATTAGTTTTTAATTTACGCACTCGTCTCACCTTTTTTATTTTTGAAAATAACGTTAAAG
Source organism: Acholeplasmatales bacterium DTU056 (assembly GCA_001512985.1). Lineage (GTDB taxonomy): Bacteria > Bacillota_I > Bacilli_A > ML615J-28 > CAG-698 > DTU056. The sequence goes on along the minus strand of LFRX01000029.1, from coordinate 83,023 downwards.
ACGATAAATTGTAATGGTAAGGTAATGATTGTAACAAATATTGGAATTATTTTTGTTAATAGTTTAACTTGCCAATTTATTGATAATATTAATTTGTGAAAACCATATGTTAAAGCGTCGCTTACCCCTAATTTCACAATAAATGTAAGCATTGCTAAAACAAAGGTTGTTTTTTCGGGATTTTTATTGTATGTAAATTTTGTATTAGCAAAATAAGAGAATACTGAAGCAACAATGAAAGCAATGGTATTAGCTAATACGATTTTATTATCAATTTGTAACACTAAATTATATACAGCAAGATGAATTAATGTGTTTAATCCTCCAATAATTGCAAATTTAATAAAGCGGCTAGATAAAAATGGTTTAATTAGTTTATTCATCAATGTTTCCATCTTGCAAAATGTATTGAGGTCGATTTAATGCTTGGTCTCTAACATCATATATTAATTTCATAATAAAATGTAATATAATAAACAATAACAATAACAATACATTAAGACCTATATGATAAAAACTAATGTTTTGATTAATAATACGTATGATTACATCTACAAGTACAAACACACTAGCCGCAAATATTCCTAATCTTGTAATCCATGTATAATGATGACTAAATTGTTTAATGCCTAACATTGCATATTTAAAGAGTTTTTTTAATGACCATTTAGTTTCACCAGCAACCCGTGGCACATAATCAAATTCAATGCATTTTTTCTTAAAGCCAATCCATTGAGAAATACCTTTAGTAAATCGTTTTTCATCTTTAATTGCCACAAACGCTTCGACAACTTTTCGATCCATTAATGAAAAGTCTCTTGCTCCTTGAGCAAGATTTTTCTCCTTAGTTAAGAACGCATATACTTTATAAAATGATTTAGCAAAAAATGTTTTTAATTTTGGTTCACCTGCACGTGTTCGATGTTTGGCATATATATGTAGATATCCTTCTTCATAGTATTTTATCATCTCTAGGATTAATGAAGGTGGGTCTTGTAAATCAACATCGATTATAATGACTGCATCACTTTTTAGTTTTAATGCACCTTCGAAACCTGCTAATAGTGCAGCTTCTTTTCCAAAGTTACGAGAAAAACTTAAGTATTTAATTCGATTATCTTGATTTGCTAATTGCTTGATGATTGCTAAAGTATTGTCTTTAGATCCATCATCAACAAACAAAATATTAAACTTATAACTATCAACAAAATACTTTGTGATTTCCTTATAAAAAATTTCTATAACTTCTTCTTCGTTAAAACAAGGAACAATAATTGTTATTTGCTTTTCCATATCATTCTCTCCCTTAATTTACACGTATTTACATTATATCATAATCACCATTAATCTACAATAACAAACCCAAAATAAAAATGCAGTGACTTTAGTCACTGCAAATTTTATTTAACTTTATTTAAAGCTGCTTTAACCATTGTAACAAAGTCTTGAGCATTTAGACTTGCGCCGCCAATTAAAGCACCATCGATATGTTCTTGTGCTAATAGTTCTTCGATGTTATTTACTTTAACAGAGCCACCATATTGAATACGGACTTTTTGGCTAACTTCTTCGGAAAACATTTCACCAATTGTTTTACGAATAAAAGCACATGTTTCATTTGCAATTTCAGGAGTCGCAGTTCTCCCTGTACCAATAGCCCAAATAGGTTCATATGCTATAACTAATTGAGATACTTGTTCCGAAGAAAGTCCTGATAGATTTAGGTGTAATTGCTCTTTAATGACACATTCAGTTTCATTGTTTTCGCGATTATGTAAATCTTCACCAACACATAAAATTGGAGTTAATTCATATTTAAATGCTTGGTGTAGTTTTTTGTTAACAGTCTCGTTAGTTTCATTAAACATTGCGCGTCTTTCACTATGACCGATAATAACATACTCAACACCTAAATCGCGAAGCATCGGAGCAGAGATTTCTCCTGTGTATGCTCCCTCATCTGCATAATGCATATTTTGCGCTCCGATACGTAAATTTTCTCCTTGACGTTTAACTAAACATCTTAGAACTGTAAATGGCGCACAAATAACCGAATCAACTAAATCTTTTGAAGGGACTGCTTCATTTACATAGTATATAAATTGGAGTGCCTCATCACGAGTTTTGTACATCTTCCAATTTCCGGCGATAATTGGTTTTCTCATAGTCGTTCCTTTCATTCTATTTTTGATAAAATTGGTTTTAATTCATTAATAACCTCAGTAGCATCCTCCCCGGTAGCAACTATTTCAAGACGTTCCCCTTCTGGAATTGCTAAAGACATTAGCCCTAATATTGACTTAACGTCAATTTCCCAACCTTTGTACTTTAATAAAATGTCTGATTCATATTTAGAGGCGGCATGAACAATTTGTTGGGCTAGACGGGCATGAATCCCTGTTGTATTCTCAACTACCAAAACCTCTCTTTTTATCATAGCGATTCTCCTTTTTTTTATTTATTACTGTTTATTTATGGCAATCGCAATCATCACAACATTTATCTTCGATAATCGCAATACCTGGTAATTCTTTTCCTTCTAAATATTCAAGTGATGCTCCACCGCCAGTAGAAATATGTGTAAATTTATCTTCATAACCTAGGGATATTGCAGCGGCGGCACTGTCTCCTCCACCAATAATTGTTATTGCATCTGATAGGTTGGCAATAATTTCACAAATAGCTTTAGTACCAATGCTAAATTTTTCGATTTCAAATACACCTGCTGGTCCGTTCCATACAACGGTTTTGGCAGAGGCAAGTTCGTTTTTGAATAATTCAATTGTTTTTGGACCAATATCTAAGCCCATATAATCTTCAGGCATCGCATCAGCATCAAACACTTTGGCTTCAGCTTCAGCTGAAAGTTCTTTAGCAGCAACATGATCAACTGGTAGAATTAATTTACCTTGAGCTTTTTCAAGCATTGCTTTTGCGAAATCTACATAATCATCTTCGACTTTAGAAATACCAACTGGTAAACCTTTAGCTTTTAAGAATGTATAAGCCATTGCACCAGTAATTATAATTTTATCAGCTTTATTTAATAAGTTTTCAATAACAGAAATTTTGTCACTAACTTTGGCACCACCCAAAATTGCCACAAACGGTCTTTTTGGATTTTCAACAGCTTCACCGATAAATTTAATTTCTTTTTCCATTAAAAATCCAGCAACTGTTGTTTCAATATTAGAAGCGATACCAACGTTAGAAGCGTGTTCACGATGAGCTGTACCAAACGCATCATTAACAAAAATTTCTCCCAATGAAGCCCAATATTTACCTAATTCAGAATCGTTTTTAGATTCTTTTTTACCATCTAAGTCTTCGAATCGAGTATTTTCAAACATTAATACTTCGCCATTTTTTAATCCTTTAATGGCGTCTTCTAATTCTTTTCCGCGAGTTTGTGGAATGAATTTAACTTCTTGATTTAATAACTCACTAAGTCTTTTAGCAACAGGAGCAAGTGAGTTTTTTGCCTTATCAGCTTCTTCTTTAATACGTCCTAAATGTGAAAATAAAACAACTTTTGCGCCTTCTTTAATGGCATATTGAATAGTAGGTAAAGCTTGCACAATACGGTTATCGTCAGTAATTTGGCCGTCTTTCATTGGGACATTGAAATCAACTCGTATTAGAGTTGTTTTACCTGTTAATTTTACATCCGCAATTGTTTTTTTACTCATAGTTTTTTCTCCTCCTAAAAAGAATTTTCGTTTATGTTTGATTTTATTATAGCCATAAAAAATTAAATAAACTATACAGTAGACTAAAATAACCCATAAAATAGAAAAAACATTTTCTTGAACTTGAAAAATTACACCTAAAATCGCTAGCCAAAAAATACATATAGTTTTGGAAATAAAAGTAATTTTAAAGTATCTTTTAATATCAATTTTTGTAATTGACATCGCATAGTTAAATAATGATCCTGGTGTATATGGATTAGACATTACCAAGATAATAAATAAACTACTACGATTTTCCAGCCAACGAACGATTGACAAAACTTTAGGGTTATTTTCGATTTTTTGACGCAACCTTAATCCGAAGGTTCCACGAATAAATAAAAAAACTGTGAAAGTTCCTAAAAAGGAGCCAATAGCAGAAAGGAGTACTGCAAATATCGGACTTAATATTGGTCCAAATAACGGCGTTAATATTTGGATATTAAATCCGACTATAACTATTAAAGGCAAAAATGGAAGTAATGCTTCTATATATGGCAAAATAATAACAATTAACCAAATTAATGCTGGATATTCCTTAGCAAACCTCTCCCAAAATCCAAAAAATTTTTCATTAAAGTTTTGGACAAAGGATTCAAATTTACTAGAAATATTCATAAATATTAGATTCCTCATTAAGTCACTTCTTTCATCAAAGTACTCATGAATCCATAAATGATTATAGCATATTTTGTAAAATTTGTATATATAATAAAATCGTTTTTATTTATCACAATTTTGCTGATTAATTATTAATCTTGCTTTTTTAAAACTTTTTATAACCGAATTTTTATTTTTGTTAATTAGTAAAGTCGAATTATCTTTAAAAATTATTTTTGTTTGGCAAGAATTAACTTTTACAATATCAACTATATTATATACATTAATCCAATAAATATCATCTTTTGTTAATACTTTCACAAGAATTATATGCTGATTAATATAAAGAGGGGGATTATTTTTGAAATTAAATAGATGTTTAATAGCTTTAATTCGGCCCTCTAATGTTGTATATTCTTGTAAACATAATTCATTCAAAAATTTCTTTAAAGAAGTATCGACTAACGTTTGATATTCTTCATAATGAATTATTAAATTATATCGCTTATCAACAATATAAAGTAAATCATTCATTTGAAGAAAAAAGCCATCTTATTTAGATGGCCTTACATAATTTCGCGTAATTCTTCTTTCTGTTTGTGGATCGAAGAAATGACATTTATTCATATCAAACGCTAGCTCGACTTCATCGCCCATATGAATATCTACACGTGCACTTATTTTTGCAACAAGGTCTTGACCATGTAAAGTTGCATAAATTAATGTTTCCGACCCTAATAATTCGGCCACATCTACTTTAATTTTTACTTTAGATTCTTTATATGTATCTAGAACGATAAATTCATCATGAATATCTTCAGGTCTGATACCTAAAATAATTGGTTCTTCTAAGAATCGTAAGTCATTTAACATTTTAACTTTTGCTTCTGGTACACGTAAACGAGATACTCCTAATTTATGGTTTCCACATTCAAAATATCCGTTGGCTGTAACGCGTCCTTCAATAAAGTTCATTGGAGGTGTTCCAATAAATCCACCTACAAACATATTATCAGGATTATCATAAATTTCTTTTGGAGTTCCAACTTGTTGGATGTAGCCATCTTTCATAACAACGATTCTTGAAGCCATGGTCATCGCTTCCACTTGGTCGTGAGTTACGTAAATAGTTGTGATTCCTAATTGCTCAGTTAATTTAATAATTTCAGAACGAGTTTGGACACGTAATTTCGCGTCTAAGTTAGATAACGGCTCATCCATTAAGAATACTTTAGCATCACGTACGATTGCACGACCTAATGCAACACGTTGTCTTTGTCCACCAGATAATTCTTTTGGACGACGATTTAAATAAGGTTTTAGTCCTAAAATTTCAGCAGCACGGTTAACGCGGCGATCAATTTCATCTCGAGAGAATTTACGTAATTTTAATCCAAAAGCCATATTATCATAAACTGTCATATGTGGATATAGTGCATAGCTTTGGAATACCATTGCGATATTACGATCTTTTGGCGCAACATCATTTACGACTTCGTCATCAATCATTAAAACACCAGATGTAATATCTTCAAGCCCGGCAATCATTCGTAATGTTGTTGTTTTTCCACAACCAGATGGTCCTACTAATACGATAAACTCTTTGTCTTTAATGTGTAAGTTAAAGTCAACAACTGCGTGAACATCACCAGGATAAACTTTGTTTACGTTTTTTAATGTAACTGTTGCCATTACTTTTCCTCCTAAATATTAATATTAACTTTATTATACTTTTTTTATCTAATAATTCAATGTGCACATTGCACAATAATTAGGCATTTAATAGTAAATACATTGCGACTGCTTCTTTAAAGTTTTGAATATTTAATCCAGTTAGTCTCTTAATCATATCTAGTTTATTGTTAATTGTATTCCGATGCATATATACAACTTGTGAACTTTGTGTAATATTTAAATTGTTTTCAAATAATGATTTGATTATAGTAATCAATTGTTGATCTTCTATAATATCTGCTAAAATAATATGTTTTAGCTCTTTAATTTTTAAAGGATTATTTTCATATACTTTTAATACTAAATCACTTATTGAACTATAACGATAGAAAGACTTGCCTAAGTAAGAAAAATATAGACGAATTAATGTTAAAAAGTCATCTCGACTAGTAATTTTACATCCTTCAAAAATTTTAAAATCAAATGCTAAGTCATCTGTAATTGGATCTAAAATATCTTTAAAGTCAAAAAAATATTTATCAAAATAAAAAATGACTAAATGATCATTTATTAATATGGTTTCAATCTTTTCACATAGTTCTTCAATCGAATGGATAATGGCAAAAATATTATCTTGTGATAATTTTTCTAATTGAATAATTAAAAAACGAAAAGGTTCAATGACTTTTCCTTGATTAAATAAATCGTCTAAAAATGAATTTTTAATTGATTTTTGAAATAAAAAATTTATTCTTAAATAGCCTTTTTCCAATAAATTCTCAATTTCATTATCATTTACCGTAATCAAATTGTTATTTTTATCAATATAAATATTATTTTGATTAGTTATCATAGGAATCACCTTATATAATTATACTATAATTTTCGAATTAATTGCAAATTATCTTTATAGATTTGTTATACCTTACCAAGGTAATGCATACAATATATTAAGGTGATTCCTATGAAGAAAATTTCTATCAAAAAAGTACCCAAGCTCTTACAACAAGAAAACTATTACTTAATCGATATTCGCTCCCCCTATCTATATGAACAAGGACATTTTCCAAATTCTTATAATATTCCTGTTAATTCTTTAATCAATGTAGCTTTAAAGTATTTAAATAAAAATTATCATTACCTAATAATTTGTGAATATGGAAATGAAAGCAAAAAAATCGTTAGACTACTAAATTCACTTAACTTTAATGCTTATCATGTAAAGGGCGGAATACATAAATATAAGGGACCATTGGCTTTAAGCAACTAAACTAACTTTTAAAGCAATAATACTTAAATCATCAGCACGTTTATTACTATTTTTTAATGTATAATTTAATATCTCATAAGCAATTTTTTGCGGTGGAAGATGCTTAATATTAGTAATTAAAGTCTTTAATTCGCTCTGATTATAACTATTATCGAAAATGCCGTCACTTGCTAAAATTATTAAATCTTGATCTGCTAATTGCATTGTTTCTGTACTAACTAACTCTTCAAGACCAATTGGTAAAGTTTTATTTTTTATTTCAGTACTTTGCCCATCCTGATGAACAATTAAAGTTGTTGCCCCTCCTAATTTATATAAAAACATTTCTCCTGTTGTTCGATTAATTTCTAAATAATCAAGTGTACTATACCGTTCTTGATAGTCTTGTATGGCAAAAAAGGTATTGATAATTTGTAATGCAGTTGAAGAGTCAAGATGACTATTTGTAATTTCATCAATTAGCATTAATGTATTTTTACTTTCTTGATAGGCTAAATAGCCTTTCCCCATCCCATCGCTAATTGCAGCGATTATTCTTGCTGTATCTAATTCCTTAATCAAGAAATTATCCCCACAAATACTATTCCCCTCCTGAGCAATTGAACCATATCCGTACTCTACTTCATATTTAATTTTAGGTACGATATTAAAATAAACGCGATTCCGGCTTGTCTTATTAAAAATGGCACTAGCCGGAGTTTTTAAATTTACACTAGCAATTTTTTCAATAATATCTTTTACATCAATAAACACTATTCCTCGAATACCAACTTCAATTAAAAAGTCACGAACAAAACTTCTTTTACAATTAAATAGCGTTACATCAAACCCATAATCTGTTAGCGATTTTTTTAAATTACTAAAAACTTGATAATCTATTTCTTTTTTCGTAGTAAAGTCTACCGAATACTGTTTTAAAATATTTGATATCCCATTAATTTGAGCTACTAAAGCATCGTTCTTATATCCTGTTTTAGTAATATTTAACTTTTCATTAATCAATAAACTACTTTTACGCATGTTAGAAAAATGCGGACAGTTTTTTATTATATTACTAATTTTTGGTTGAATTGTTTCAATATCAGGTCGAGTTGAATAAAAAATTAGGGTTTTATAATAGACATATAGTAAAGATTGATTTGTTGACAAGCATTGGTTTTTTATATAACAATTGTTACAATAGTTCTGTTTTAAATAATTGATTCCTTCATGAAGTTTTTCTTCATACTCTTTACTCATTGCAAACTCTTTGGCATAAAAATCTAAAAATGAGGCAAAACCAATTAATTCATTATTTAATAATTCAACTAAATTATCGTAGATATTTATTCCAATAGTTTCACCATGTCGATCAAAACTAATTAATGACCATTTTACTAATTCAAAGAATATTGCCACAAACACAACACCTTGTAAAATTTCTGAAGCAAAGATCTCAAATTGTCCAAGATAAGCAAGCAAACAAAAACTAATTAAGGTAACTGCTGAATAAATTCCTGGAAACATGTAAAATGCACTGACAAATGGAATAATAATACTTTCTTGAATTTCAAATACAAATCTTAATAAAAACATGGTGATAATCGAAAAGAATAATGAATGAATTTCATTTTTACTTTGAGAAAAATACATACAAAAAAAGATACTAACAAATAAGGCAATATTAACACCTTTAATTGTAACTTTGCTTGCGCCGAAGACTGAAATTATTGCCATTATAAATTCAATATAAGTAAAATTGCGAATTTTATTTTGTTTATAAATTGAACCCTCTAAATTAAATTGAAAATAACAAAATAATATTACACCAATTAAACTATAAATACATACGATCCAAAGATTTGTTAAATTATTGATTTTAAATATTATTAAGGATGTAACTAAGTTAGCTAATAATACAAAAACAATATTTAAATAATAAGATTTGTGCTTAAAAATTAATGCATATAAACTTAACATCCCAATAAAAACTAAGTAAACAATTAGGGCTTGTTGATTAAAAAGGAATAAAGAAATAAATGATACTACCATTATAAGTGGTAAATTCTTATAATTAACAAATACTAAAAAACTAACAATTGGGATAAATAAATTTAACCCGACATCAAATAAGCTCGTCAA
>LFRX01000029.1:52035-73609 GCA_001512985.1 Acholeplasmatales bacterium DTU056 | reverse complement strand
AAAAAAAGCAAAGGTTTATTCCTTTGCTTTTGGTTGTGGTTTAATTTTTTTATATACTTCAATTCGTGGCATAATAATAATTCGTTTACAAGTTGTGCATTCTAATTTCATATCGACTCCAGGTCGAATTACTCGCCACGTATTTCCTCCACAAGGATGTGTTTTTTTAAAGGTAAGAATATCATTTTCGAAAAACTTCGGATAGTTTTTCATCTATTCTTCACCTTCTTTATAGGCAACAACAACATGTTTGAAAGCTACCTGAATTTTGTTTTTTTCAAAAACATCTTTAATTCGTTTATTAATTCCTCTTTCCACTTCATAATGAGTTTCCGGTTTTGTTTTGGCAGTAATACGAATTACAACACCATCATCTTCTAAAGATGTTACTCCAACAATTTGGGGTTTAGTAATAATTTGAGAATATTTTTCTTCAATATCATTTAACGCTTGTTCAACTAACTGATAAATAAATTCTAAATTTTCGGTATAACTTACTTTAAAATGAACAATGGCGGTTGAATTAAATTTCGAATAATTAATTACTTCTGTTATTTCTCGATTAGCAAAAATTTTTAAGTCGCCTTTCCAGTTTACTATCCTTGTAGTTCTAAGTCCAATTTCAACAACTTCTCCTTTAAATTCTTTAATTTCAATGATATCGCCAACATCATAATAATTATCTAAAATAATAAAAAAACCACTTACAAGATCTTTAACTAAATCTTGGGCCCCAAATCCTATTGCTAAACCCAATATTCCAGCTCCGGCTAAAAAAGGCTTAACATCTATTCCCCAAACCGATAATATTCCTAAAATACCTAAAATGATAATGGTATATTGAAAGGAACTTTTCAAAAGTTTCGTAATCGTTTGAGCCCGTTTACTATGAATTTTTCTTCTTTTTAAAGGTCGATTTAAAACAGTTCTAAAAATTAGAATTAAAATAATTATAACTAATAAAATAATGACTGTATATATAATTTTTACCAAATTATCTTTCCAAAACATGTCTATGCACCGCTTTTAAGATTTAGTTTTTGATGGGAATTTTTTTCGTTGTTAATAATTTCTTGTGCAAGTTCCCGATACTCCTTAGCCCCCCTTGAATGATAAGCAAATCTTAAAACGCTTTTTCCATGCATTGGTGCTTCTTGTAAATGACTAGAACGATTAATTATTGTTTTAAATGTTTTATTTGGAAACATTTCTCGAACTCTATCAATAATTTTATATCCAAAAATATTACGATTATCTAATTTCGTTAACAAAACACCTTCAATAACAAGTGATAAGTTATACTTTTTCTTACATGTTTGAATGGCATTGATTTTGTTTACCATTTGGGTTAAGGCATCAAAAGCAAAATATTCGCATTCAACTGGAATTACTACCGAATCACTAGCAAATAGAGCATTATCAATAATAATTCCTAATGATGGTGGACAATCCAAAATTATATAATCATATTGTTGTTTAACAGTTTGAATTTTGTTATATAGAATCAATTCATTGTTTTCAAGATTGAATAATATATTTTCAATTTTTGATAAATTAATTGATGATGGGACGATATCAAGGTTTTTCTCTAATGTAGATAAAATAATGTGTTCGATTGGAGTATCCGTTGCTAATAAATCATAAGTTGATCGATTAACACTATCTCGAGCAATTCCTAAGCCAATAGTAGCATTTGCTTGCTCATCTAAATCGATTAGTAATACTTTTTTGGATTCATATGCTAAAGCACTCGATAAGTTTATCGCTGTCGTAGTTTTGCCAACCCCACCTTTTTGATTGGCAATGGCGATAACTTTACCCATGATATCACCCACTCTTTATTTATAGTTATATTCTATCATATCTATTGCCTTTTTATAAAGGATTTTTTTTAATTTTCGAAAAATGACGAGGATATATATTTTTTGTCGGTTTTTGTTTTGTAATTTTTATTAATGACCGCATCCCCATATCCATTGGTAAATCAAATAATTGGTATTCTATAAATAATCCTCCTAATGTTTTGATTGCTTTTTGAGATTCATTAAACTCTTCTTCAAAATTTTTCCCCTTCATCGCCACAAAATATCCCCCAATTTTGACATATGGAAGGCATAATTCTAATAACATATTTAATTTAGCAACAGCTCTAGCAACAACTAAATCAAATGATTCCCGATAATCAATTACCACATCTTCAGCACGACCAGTAATAATTTGAACATTATCTAAGTTTAGTAATTTAACTAATTGTTCTAAAAAGCTAGTTCTCTTTCTAATTGGTTCAATAATTGTTACTCGTAAATGAGGAAACAATATTTTTAACGGAATGCTTGGAAATCCTGCTCCGCTCCCAATATCACATAATGTTTTAATTTCATTTAAATTAATTGTTTCACTGATTAAAAGTGAATCATAAAAATGTTTTATGTACACTTCTTGTTTATCAGTAATCGCAGTTAAATTTATTTTTTGATTTTCGGAAATCAAAAACTCATAGTACTTTGTAAATTGTTCTTTTTGATAATCATTTAAATTAAACTTTTTTTCCAAATTATCCATTGCGATGTCTTCCTTCCAAATATACTAATAAAACAGCAATATCACTCGGATTTACTCCACTGATTCTAGAAGCCTGTGATAGTGTTAGTGGACGAACTTTATTTAATTTATCTCGTGCTTCTTTGGCTAGATTGGGAATAGCATCGTAATTAATATCCTCTGGGATTTTACGATTTTCCATTTGTAGTATTTTTTTAGCTTCTTTATAAGCTTTATCAATATATCCTTCGTATTTAATTTCAATTAATAATTTTTCTTGCCATTCTTCATCTAATTGAATATTTAAATTAGTTAGATTATTAATATCTTCCAAAGTAATATCTGGTCGTTTTAATAAAGCATAAGTAGAAATTTTATCAGTAATTGGGGCTTTTCTATGCATCTCAAGATATTCATTAATTGAACGGATTGGTGTTAAATAAGCTTTTTTTAATTGTTCTTTAGCTTGATCAATTAAAGCACGGTTTTGTAAAAATCTTTGATAACGATCAGGAGAAACTAAACCAATTTTATATCCATATTCAATCAATCTCTCTTCCGCATTATCATGTCTTAATAATAATCTAAATTCAGCCCGTGAAGTAAGTAGACGGTATGGATCAGTAACTCCTTTAATAATAATATCATCAATTAAAACACCAATATATGCTTCATCACGACGCAAAATAAGTGGTTCTAAATTATGGACTTTGGCATGGGCATTTATCCCCGCAATCAATCCTTGCGCTGCTGCTTCTTCATATCCACTTGTTCCGTTGATTTGTCCAGCTAAAAATAGATTACGAATTTTCTTAGTTTCTAATGTTGGTTTTAATTCACTAGGATCGACAGCATCATATTCAATTGCATAAGCATAACGCATAATTTTGGCGTTTTCAAGACCAGGAATACTACGAATCATTATTTCTTGCACATCGATTGGAAGGCTTGTAGATAGTCCTTGCAAATAGATTTCATCTAAATAAGCACTTTCTGGTTCTAAAAATACTTGATGTCGTTCTTTATCACTAAAACGCACAATTTTATCTTCGATTGATGGACAATATCGTGGCCCTACCCCTTCCACAAGCCCCGAATACATACTAGATAGATGTAAGTTTTCTTTAATAATTTCATGTGTTTTAGAGCTTGTATGTGTTAAATAGCATGGGTATTGTTTTTCAAATGGTAGAATTTCTTCATCTTTTGTTTCATGACTAAATTTTAATTTTGCATTATCACCATATTGTGGAACAGTTTTTGAGTAATCTATACTGTCTTTATGAACTCTTGCAGGTGTTCCGGTTTTTAATCGTAATAATTTGAAATTATATTGGCGTAAATTGTTAGATAAAGATTTAGTGGTTCGTTCATTGTCAGGACCAGTTTCTTTAGTAGTTTGTCCAACTAAGACCCGTGATGAAAGAAATGTTCCAGTTGCAATAATTACAGTTTGGGCATAGACACGTTCATTATTTTCTAATATTACTCCTTTAACTGTATCATCTTCAATAATTAATTCTGCCGCCATAATTTCGCGTAAAGTAATATTTGGATTGCTTTCTAAAACTTTACGCATATATTGTGGGTAAGTTACTTTGTCTAGCTGAGCACGAAGTGCTCTTACAGCTGGTCCTTTAGAAACATTTAGCATTTTAATTTGTAATAAGTTTTTATCGACTGCTCTTCCCATTTCTCCGCCTAATGCATCAATTTCTCGAATAACAATTCCTTTGGCAGGTCCTCCAGCAGATGGGTTACATGACAAATGAGCAATTCGTTTTAAATTGCCTGCTAAAACTAATACTTTGTTGTTTAATCTTGCTAAAGCTAATGCAGCTTCAACTCCAGCATGACCAGCGCCAATAATAATACTTGTATACATATAATCACCTATCTATATCTAAATCTAATTTCAATTTCAAACCTTGTTATTATAATATATTTTACCATATTTTGTCCAATTTTAATATTTGAATGTTTCTTTTTTTCTTTTGATGATTAATAGATAATGGTATAATATAGGTAATTAATAAAAAGGAGGTTTTCAGATAATGTATTCTTGGAGTCTTGAAAGTATTTATCCAGGTTTTGATAGTCCAGCATATAAGCAAGACATAGAAAAATTAGATACTTTAATTGATGAACTTAAAAGCCTAGCCAATAACTTAGGTAATCATAATTCCCAAGAAAACTTAGTTAATATTATTAATTTAAATATTAATCTTTCAAATTTAGTAAATCGCTTATCACAATTTATTTCATTAACACTTGCAACTGATACCACAAATGAAGTAGCAACAAATCAAATGATAATGCTTAATAAAAAAATAGTACAAACTACTCATCCTTCTACGATTTGCGAAAAATATATTTTATCAATAGAAAATCTTGATGAAATTATTAATCAACATCCTCTATTAAAAGAACATGAATTTTATCTAAAAGAAATCAAGGAACAAGGAAAATATTTATTAACTGATGAAGCCGAAGTACTTGTTGCACAATTACGCCAAAGTGGTTCATCATTATGGGCTAAGCAATGGTCTAGTTTAACTTCAACTTTAGAAGTTGACTATGAGGGTGAAAAAATTAGTCTATCCAAAGTTAGAAATCTTGCCTATGATAAAGATCCTGAAGTGCGAAAAAAAGCGTATTTTGCGGAATTGGAGAGTTATAAGAAAATTGAAAAAAGTGTGGCTTTTTCGCTAAATGGAATAAAAAATGAAGTCATAACAATGGCAAAAGCACGCGGATATCAAGATCCACTTGATAAAACCTTAAAAGATTCCCGACTTGATAAAGAAGTTTTAGATGCATTATTAGAATCCATGGAAGAATCTTTACCAATTTTTCATAAATATCTAAAACGTAAAGCCGAAATGTTAGGGCATAAAAATGGTTTACCATTTTATGATTTGTTTGCCCCGATGGGGAATAGTCAAAAAGCCTACACTATTGAAGAAGCCCAAGAATTTATTATTAAACACTTTTCATCTTTCTCAGATAATCTAGCCGCTTTAGCAAAAAAAGCATTTGACAACCAATGGATTGATTATCTTCCTAAATTAGGTAAACGTGGTGGAGCTTTTTGTGCTAAAATTCATCCGATTAAAGAAAGTCGTATTCTAACAAACTTTGATGGTTCGATTGGTGATATTATTACAATCGCCCATGAATTAGGCCATGCATATCATAATAAAATAATTTTTGAACAATCAATCTTAAATTCTCGTTACTCTATGTCGCTTGCAGAAACATCATCAGTATTATGTGAAACAATAGTTAAAAAAGCCGCTATTAACGAAGCAAATACAATTGATGAAAAATTAGCGATTCTTGAACAAGAATTACAAGATTCAACTCAAGTTATTGTTGATATTTATAGCCGTTATTTATTTGAATCAAAAGTTTTTGAATTATGTGAAAAACAATTTTTAAATGAAAATCATTTGAATGAAATGATGAAAGAAGCTCAGTTAAAAGCTTATGGTGATAGTCTAGATCCAAACTATCTACATCCTGGAATGTGGATTAATAAGTCACATTATTACAGTGGCGGACTAAGTTTTTATAACTTCCCATATGCTTTTGGATTATTATTCTCTAAAGGTATCTATGCTAAATATTTAGAAAATGGTCCTTCTTTTGTTCATGAAATAGATCGTTTATTAGCTAACACTGGTAGAATGAATATTAGCGATGTTGCAAAATCTATCGGTATCGATATTTCACAAAAAGAATTTTGGAAAAAATCTTTATCTTTAATTGAAGAAGATATTAATCTATTTATGGAATTAACAAAGGAGATGATTTAAATGAAAATTATCAACACTAAAAATGCCCCTGCCGCAATCGGCCCATACTCTCAAGCAATTCTAGTCAATAACATTTTATTTACCTCTGGACAAATCCCAATCAATCCAGAAACCAATGAGATTGTTAGTTNNCTTGAAGAAGCCGGATATAATTTAAATGACGTGGCAAAAACAACAATTTATTTAAAAGATTTGCAACACTTTGGAACAGTAAATAAACTTTATGAAGAATTTTTCAATGGTCATAAGCCAGCTAGAACTACTATTGAAGTCAGTCGTTTACCAAAAGATGTCTTAATTGAAATTGATGCTATTGCGTTAAAAGGTTAATTAAAATAAAAAGGTGGTGTTTCAAATATTTGATACTCCACCTTTTATTCATATTTATTTCGTCTCTTTTTAAATATTACACTACCAAGGCAACAAATACCTATTCCTAATACAATTCCAATTGTATCAATCCCTACATCAACAATACTCCCGCTTCTTCCTTCTACAAACAACTGTATCGTCTCATCAATCATTGCTATTGTTACGGAAAAAATAAAAGTGAAAAGGGTTTGAATGGAAAAAATAAAGTAGTCTTGCAAAATTAAGTAAAACAAGATTGATAGAACAAAAAATTCAAATATATGTGCTAACTTACGAATAACTATTGCTAGAACATTATAGTCAAATTTAATTTTTAAAGCACTCAACATCTTTCCAGCATAATAAGCAAAGCGTCCACTGTTTGCTCCGGAGATATGCCCTGGTTGTAAAGAATTATAAAAAATAAATGCTATCCATAGAACTAATAAAAATATTAATATTTTCTTTTTCATTAAATTCTCCTTAGACTCCCCTAAATTATGTATTATCAAACTAAAAAATGAGTAAGTGGTTATTTACCTTGAATTCTATCAAGTTCATTAGTAATATTTGTTCGTCCTACAAAAACTTTTTTTACTTCTTTATTTTCAATCAGTAACAAAGTTGGAGTAGTCCCAATAGTAATACTCATAACATTTGTTGCCCCAATAATTTCTTCTTGCCAATTTTCTGATGCGTCTAAATTTGGCATCGATAAAACATTTACTTTATATACTTTTGGAGCATTTTTTCCTTGTTTTGAATGGGAATATTGAATATATTCATTTAAACGCGGCTGTAAATTTTCACATGCAGAACAATTTTCTTTATAAAAATATACATAATAGGTACCCTCTTTTTGAGAGAATATTTGCGTTGGTCTTATTTCTTTAGCTTTTTTACTACAACCTACTAATATAATTGCTAAAATAAGTATTAAAGTAATTTTTAAATAATTTTTCATTAATTATCCCTTCATTTCTATAATATTTTTTAATTGATCTATCTTTTTAACAATTTCTTTTTTTGGTACTTTTTTATATTGAATTTGATGTGCTTGATTAATGGTTAGAATACATCGATATCTAAACACAACCATCATTATTAATAAACCCATCGTTATTCCCAAAAAGAATATTGCAATGAAAATTAAAAATAGTTTTGTATTTATATCTTCGATTTCCCATTGAAAATATTTATATAGTAAAAAGGATATTATACTTGTCATGAAAAACAAAATTGTGGGTACGATTAAGGCTGTTTTTGTAGAGCTTTTTATATTTTGTTGATACATTTGTAAAATTAGATTAGGATGAAGTGGCGTTGAAAAATATTTCATATTCAAATAGTTGCCTTTCACCTCAAATACACTAACTTTTGCCATCCATTCCTTTTTAGAATAAGTTCGTCCATTATATAAAACTTGTTTATGATAATGGATCAATTTTTCATTGTGACATGTATGACAAATATTTACTTCTACGTCATAAATTGTTTGACAGTTGGGACATTGACTTATTATTTTCTTTTTCATAGTAAGTATATTATAAAATGTTTTTTATGATTTTGCAATCTTTTTAATACTTTCCTGGAAACCAAGAGCATAGCACATACCAAGTACCTAGTAAGCATATTAAAGCTTTTAATAAAATTAGTTCAATAAATAATAAGCAAATAATACACGCTAAAAAATAGGCACATATACATATAAATTCTATCATTAAAAACGGAAATTTATATACTAGACGTATTAATAGGCAATTGGCTAGAACTGTAAAGATTACGATAAAAAAGAAAATATTTCCTAATGTGGCTAACAAAAAAAATACAAATATTGATGATATAATCCAAAAATGACGTCCCCACCAAACTCTCATATTCTCACCTTCTAATGACAAGATATAACATAATGCTATTTTTTATTCTTTATTCATTATATTTTTTAATAAAAAAAAGAGGCTGTTTTTTAGCCTCTTATACTTTTTATTGATATTAATATTTAACAGCTT
Source organism: Acholeplasmatales bacterium DTU056 (assembly GCA_001512985.1). Lineage (GTDB taxonomy): Bacteria > Bacillota_I > Bacilli_A > ML615J-28 > CAG-698 > DTU056. The sequence continues at coordinate 64,890 of LFRX01000029.1, read as the reverse complement.
TATCTTTTGAACCGAATACTCTAATTTTTTCTCTCACAACATCAGCAATTCCTACAGTTGCAGGACCAAGAACTTTGCGTGGGTCATATACTTTTTGATCTTTAGCTAAAACATCACGCACAATTCGAGTAAATGCCATTTGGCATTCAGTATTAACATTGATTTTAGTCGTTCCGCGTTCAATGGCTTTGCGAATTAATTCATCTGGAATACCTGTTCCACCATGTAATACTAATGGTTTATTTGTTTTTTCAAAAATTTCTTTCATTTCATCAAAACCTAATTTTGGTTCACCTTTATAAGGGCCGTGAACACTACCTAAAGCTGGAGCTAAACAATCAACGTTAGTTTCATTAACTAACATTACACATTCATTTACATCTGCATAAATTGGTTTATCGCCTTTTACATCATCTTCTTGTCCGCCAACGATACCAAGTTCTGCTTCAACACTTACTCCATGTGCATGTGCATAATCTACTACTTGTTTTGTTATTCTAATGTTTTCTTCTAATGGATGATGAGAAGCATCAATCATAACTGAAGTAAAGCCAGCTTCAATTGCTTTACGACAAGATTCAAAAGTTGAACCATGGTCTAAATGAAGAGCTACATCTACTGTAATCCCTAAATCTTTAATTAATCCTTTAACCATTCCAACAACTGCATTAAAGCCACCCATATAACGAGCAGCACCTTCAGAAACACCCAAAATAACTGGAGAGTTTTCCTCTTCAGCTACTTGTAAAATTGTTTTGGTCCATTCAAGGTTGTTAATATTGAATTGACCAACTGCATATTTTTCTCTTTTCGCTTTTTCAAGCATTTGAGTCATATTAACTAAATTCATAATCAATCCTCCATTTATTTTTTATCTATTTTTTTTTCGCGATGCATATTTTTTTAATTTTTCAGGTTCGTCTTTACGACGTAATTCTTCTTTAATTTTTTGTTTTTCAAAAATGAATGAATGAAGAATTAATGTCACTAATGTAAGTAATGATAAGCCTAAAAAGATAATTGCAACAATATTTAAAAAGGCTAATTTGTCAAATTCTAATAAAATGTCAAATAAGCGAATAATTCCTGCTAAAACTGCAATAGCAAATAATATACCCGCAACAAAGTAATAGCGTTTAATTACACGTTCGTTCATTTCTATATATCCTCCACTCTATTATAATTTAAAATACCCAAATCCTAAAACACCACAACCGATATGAGCTCCAACTGCCGGAGTAATAGTACTTATTTCTACATCTAAATCTCGATCACTCAATCTTTCGCGAATACTCTTCGCAATCTTCTTCGCATCATCTAAACGATCGGTATGTAATACAAGAACTTTTAGTTTTTGATGATTGCCAATTTCATCAAGAAATAATTCTAAACCACGTTCAACTGCCCTTCTAAATGTTTTAACTTTTTCTTTGCTAACAATTCGTCCGTCTTTAGTCAATTCTAAAACTGGTTTAATTTTTAATAGCCCCCCTAAAAATCCTTGCGCACCTGATAAACGTCCATTCTTAACTAAATAACGCAAATCATCAACAATAAAATACGCATGAGAGTTTTCTAGTAAATAATTAGTTCTTTCTAAAATATCTTTAACTGAATATCCTTCATCAACCATTTTTATAGCTTCCATTGCTAAAAAACCTTGCATATATGTAGCCATTTTAGTATCAACAACATGGATGTTTATTTGAGGATATTCGCTTCTCAAACTTTCTACCATTTGCCCTATTGAACTTAAATTATATGAAATAGCATACATAATAACATCGGTATATCCTTTTTCAATTAAACTCTCGATTAAAGTCATCGCTTCCCCAATAGTTGGTGCAGAAGTTGAAGGAATAATATCAACTTCTTTTAGCTTTTTATAAAATTCATCAGCTTTTATATCAGTTCCATCAACATAATGCTCATCACCAAAATTAATTACTGAGCGAAGAACTGGAATTCTTTCCCCACCCTTTACATAATCCAGACCAGCATTACAATCTGAAATAATCGCTATTTTTTCCATATCTCTCTTTCCTCCTAATTGACTAATCCTATTATATCACAACCCTTCCCTTTCTACAATAAAAAATTATCCATCAATTAACAATTTTAGTATCTCTAATTTATTTTATTTTAATCCAAAGATTAAATTTTATATCTAGTTTTAACAATAATAAAAGGTGAAGTATTAAAAATACTTCACCTAATTATTATCTTAAATTTAATTAAGATTCTAAATATTTCCCTAAGAATGTTGCACTTGTTTCAACCAATGCTTTGTCTACTTCATCAATTCGATTATCGCCAAGAATAATTACACATCCTGTTACATCACCATAAACAGTGATTGGTTTCATAACTAAACTATTTTTATATTCAAATTTATCCGCTATTTCTAACCCTTCTCCTTTTTCAAAGACTTGTAGAGTGCGTTTTTGCATTAAGTCATCTAGACGAAGAGAAATTTTTTTCCCTATTAAGTCTTTTTTTAATGTTCCAGCGACAGCAACGATTTTTTCGGTATCAGTAATAATAATATCTTTTTTGCTTGATGCATTCAACGCCTCAACATACTGAAAAATAAAATCATTAATACTTTCTACTGGAGAATATTTTCGAAATGTAATTGAACTATGTCCATCCGTAAAAATTTCTAATGAATCACCTTCACGAATTCGTAAATTTCTACGAATTTCTTTGGGGATAACGATTCGTCCTAAATCGTCAATTCGACGTACTACACCTGTTGCTTTCATTTTGTTCACCTCGCTCTTATATTTTTTAGCATTTATTTACTTTTTATACCATTTTTAAGAAAGTATTTACATTTTCTAAAAAACGGCTGGCCAAAAAAACCCAATGGCTATTATATCCTTTTTTGTCAAATTTTGCAATAAATTCTTTATTTTTATATTCAAAGGAAATTTCCTTACCAAATTGCGTAGAAAACTCATATAATTTATAAATATCTAACTTATTCGTAGTATCTTGAGAGAAAGTAATTCTAACTTCACGCTCGTTTTCAAAAAACCGCGAAACTTTTGCCTGATTCATTAAAATTTCTAAATATTTTCTTTCAATATATAAAAGCAGTTCCTCGGTTAATCTTCCAAATTGATCTGTTAATTTTTGAATTAATTGTTCTTTATCATCTTTACTTTTGATTTTAAATATTTCTTGGTGAATCAAAATCCGAATCTCTTCATCGGAAACATACTCTTTAGGAACATGTTTGGAAATATCAATATTGTATACTTTTTGTTTTTCAGGCTTGATTACTTCTTTATTTTGCAATTCCATAATTGCTTCATTTAGTAATTTCATATACATATCAAGCCCAACCGCATCTATAAAACCGGATTGTTCTTTCCCTAAAATATCTCCAGCCCCACGAATTGCTAGATCACGCAAAGCAATCTTATATCCACTACCTAGTTCGGTAAATTCTTTAATTGCGTCAAGACGTTTTTTACTTGAATCAGTTAAAACTTTATTTTTACTATACATTAAATAAGCATAGGCAATTCGATCACTTCGTCCAACTCGCCCTCGTAATTGATAAATTTGTGATAGCCCTAAGCGATCAGCATCACTGATAATTAGAGTATTGGCGTTTGGAATATCAATACCAGTTTCTATAATTGTGGTACATAATAAAACATCATATTGACGATCAATGAAACTTTGAATAATGTCTTCTAATTCGTCGCGTGGCATTTGTCCATGACCAATTGCAATTCGTGCTTCTGGAACAAGTTTCTTTATTTTACGATATAACCGATCTAAATTACTAATGCGATTATATAAATAAAAAACTTGACCGTTTCGCGCCAATTCACGATAAATTGCTTCACGAATAACAATATCATTTTCTTCTAATACAAATGTTTGAACTGGATAACGATCTAAAGGTGGGGTTTCAAGTAAGCTTATTGAACGAATACCCATAATAGACATTTGCAATGTACGTGGGATAGGTGTCGCTGTTAATGTCAGCACTTCTACATTATGTTTTAATTGCTTAATTTTTTCTTTATGGACTACTCCAAATCGTTGTTCTTCATCAATAATTAATAATCCTAAATCTTTAAAGACAACATCATCACTTAATACTCGATGTGTTCCAATTAAAATATCAATTTGCCCCTCTTTTAAATCTTTTAATATTTGTTTTTGCATAGCTAAAGGTACTAATCTACTAAGTTCGGCAACTCTAATTCCAAACTTCGAAAAACGATTAGTAAATGTTTGATAATGTTGTCTACTTAAAATAGTCGTTGGTGCTAGATATAAAACTTGTTTTCCGCCCATAACAGCTTTAAAAGAAGCCCGAATAGCTATCTCAGTCTTACCATATCCCACATCTCCACAAATCAACCGATCCATTATTGTATCTGATTCCATATCTCTTTTGACTTCTTCAATGGCTTTTAGTTGATCAGGAGTTTCTTCATATTCAAAATCAGATTCAAATATTTTGGTCAATTCGTCATCTTTTGGAAATTTAAATCCTTTGCTTTGCGTCCGCAAAGCTTGAATTCGAATTAACTCTTTAGCCATATTTTGAATCTTATCTTTGATTTTTTGTTTGCGGCGTTCCCAATCTTTTGTAGATAGTTTAGTTAATTTAGGAACTGTTCCTTCACTAGCCACATATTTTTCTATTAAGTGTAAATCTTCTAATGGAACATATAATTCCATATCTTCATATTGCAACCACAAATAATCCGTTTTAATGTTTTGTAATTCGATTGTTTTTAACCCTTTATACAGGGCAATCCCATAATCATAGTGAACAACATAATCACCAATGGAAATATCGTCTTTTGTAGAAATGTGGGTAGTGTGTTGATAGACAGATTTATAGCGTGTTTTACGATATTTTAAATCTTTAAATATTTCTCTTTCTGTAATGACTTCTAATTTTGGTTCTAAAAAGGCAAAAGAAATACTATTTTCATATTGAATTAAGTTAATATTATTTTCTTTGATATCATTAAATGATTGAGGTAAATAATATTTAATTTGATTCGTATTTAGAATTTCTTGTATCATTCTAAATTGATGATCAGTCGAAATTGTAATCACATAGGTATAATTATTATGACGTAAGTCTTCAATAAATCCCTTAATATTATTATCATAATTAACAATGTTTAACGTATTTAAATCGTAAGTATCCGTTAGTTTTACATCTACATTACTTAAATGTTCACTAAAATATACTGATTTTGGATAACTTGATAAGACATAAACATCTTCAAAAAATTTAAAATTTATTTCTTTTGGATACTTTTCTGAAATTAAATAATTGTACAAATCATTATTTAATTGAGTAAAATTATCTTTAGTACGATTAAAATCTTCAAAGAATAAAATCGAATCATCTAGATAGTCGATTATTATTTGATGGGTTGAATCAATATAATTTATATATTTACTTAACCGATCTAAATTATTATATGTTTTTATATCTACAATATCCTTAGACAACTTTTCATGATTAGAATCTTTGACATTTTGTACAATTTTTGATGCTATTTCATCAGCGTAATCTAAATCATATAAAATCTCATAAAGCGGAAATATACTAACACTTTCAATTGCATCAACACTTAATTGTGTCTCTGGGTTAAACACTTTAATTTTTTCAATTTCATTATCAAATAAATCAAGCCGAATTGGTTTTTCCTGCGATAAAGGAAAAATATCAATTACCCCACCGCGCACGCTAAAATCCCCCACAGAATAAGTAGTGGGGGTTTTTTTATATCCAAGTTTTATTAATTGTTTAATAAATTTTTCAATATCTAATACGTCAGATGTTTTAATATGAATAATATTATTTTGTAAAATTTCTCGATTAACAAGCGGTTTTAAAATAGCATATGTATGAGTCACAATAACTTTAGCATTCCCTGTAAGGATATCTTTTATTGTATTCATTCGCTCAAGTCGTAATTCATGGCTTGCGGCAAGAATTTCCGCTGAGACAATCTCATCCATCGCATATAAATTAACATTTTCGGGCCCCAATAATTGACAAAACCGCTCATAACTTTGAGTTGCTTGATATAAATTAGGAGTGATATAAAATACTGTTTTTTCTTTGGTTAAATAAACTAAACTTGTAAATAAATTATTAACATGACGATTGGAATTGTATAAATATAACGAATATCGTGAATCATTTAGTAAGTCTAATGCAGACTGTATATTTTGATTCTTTCCAAAAAACTTTATATAATCACTCATTTTATCCATCCTTTTTTAATTATATGTATTCATCACCACGTCAAAACTGTTGCGGATAAAATCTACAATTATATCATATGTTAATTCAAGAGTTTTATCAATTAATTTACTTTCTTCTTTAGAAAATTTACCTAAAACAAAATCAATTGTGTCTTCGCGCAAAGGTGAAGAAATCCCAATTCGAACTCGTTTAATTTTATCAGTATGCAAGTGATTAATAATTGATTGCATTCCTTTATGTCCACCCGATGATCCACCTGGACGAATGCGAACTTTAGCCAATGGTAAATCTAAATCATCATAAATAACAAGAATATCATTTATATCAACTTGATAATATTCAATGATTGATTTTACCGCTTCGCCAGATAAATTCATATAGGTAATTGGTTTAACAAAAAGTATTTTTTCATCAAAAAGAGTTGTCTCGTATATTTCACTGCGTAATTTTTGATTTAAAGTAAATTTTCCATTTAATTGATTAACAACTCTATCTACAGCCATAAAGCCAATATTATGACGAGTTTTTTGATATTGTTTTCCTGGATTTCCTAATCCAACAATAACTTTCATTTTGGTCCTCTTTTCTAAACTACTGATTCTGATAACATTTTAACAAATTTGATAATAACATAGCAATTGTCATTGGTCCTACTCCGCCAGGAACAGGGGTAATTGCAGATGCTTTATCTTTGACGTTTTCGAAATCAACATCACCAACAACTTTTTTCCCTAGGCGATTAATACCGACATCGATAATAACTGCTCCTTCTTTAACCATATCGGCAGTAATCAAATTAGGTTTTCCGACTGCACATACAATAATATCTGCCATTAAAGTGTATTGTTTTAAATTTTCAGTGTAACGATGACAAATAGTAACGGTAGCGTCATGATTTAATAACAAAGCTGCCATAGGTCGCCCAACGATATTACTGCAACCAATTACAACTGCATGTTTTCCTTTTATCTCAATATTATATTCTTTTAATAAAGTTAATACTCCTAGAGGTGTCGCTGGAACAATTGTTTCTAAATTGTTAATTAAGCGCCCTTTGTTATAAATATGAAAGCCGTCAACGTCTTTTTTATCACTAATAGTATTAATGATTAAAGTTTCATTTAAATGTTTTGGTAACGGTAATTGAACTAAAATCCCATGTACAGTTGGATCATTATTTAATCTTTCAATTTCTAATACTAATTGTTCTTCAGTAATTGTACTATCTAAAAGAATAGTCTCAGATATTACCCCAACTTCTTCACAAGCTTTTTGTTTTGATTGAATGTATAATTTACTAGCTGGATCATCCCCAACTAAAATAACAACTAGTTTAGGTTTTGGATCCAACTTCGCAAATTCAGCTTTTAGTTCATTTTTAATTTTATTGCTAAGCATTTTTCCATCAAGTAACATATAATCAACCATCCTATGATAATCCAATAACTTCATAATTTTCATCTAAATCAATTTTTAATGCTAAAGGCTCTTTTGGCAAGCCTGGCATAGTCATAATACTTCCAGTTAAACAAATAATAAATTGTGCTCCTGTAGCAATTCGAATTTCCCTAATAGTAATATCAAAATCGCGTGGGCGACCAATTAATTTAGGATTATCAGATAAAGAATTTGGGGTTTTTGCCATACATATATAAAAGTTTTTATATTCAGAGTTATTGTATTTGGTTAAATCAGCTAATGCTTGTTCTAAGTAAATAACATTTTTTGCACCATAAACTTGTTTGCAAATACGAGTTATTTTTTCAAATAAATCTTCATCTTTACTATATAATGGTTTATATTCTTGGCTAGATATTTCTTTTAAAACAGTTTTGGCAAGTTCAAGTCCGCCCTGTGACCCTTGACTAAAAACTTCACTTAATGCTATTTTTATATTTTTACTTTTAGCCCACGAGCGTATGAAATTAATTTCATCATCTGTATCACTTGCAAATTTATTTACAGCAACAACACATTTTAAACCAAATAATTGGATTGTTTCAATGTGCTTTTCTAGATTTTCAATACCTTTTTGTAAATAATCAAGACTTTCATTCTTTAGTTCTTCAAGTTTCATTCCACCATGATATTTTAAGGCACGGATTGTAGATACAAGAACTACTAGGTTCGGTTTTAGAGAACCAACTTGACATTTTATATCTAAAAATTTTTCAGCTCCTAAATCTGCACCAAATCCTGCTTCCGTGACAACATAGTCAGCCATTTTTAACGCCATTTTAGTCGCTAGTAATGAATTACATCCATGGGCAATGTTGGCAAATGGACCACCATGAACTAACATCAAATTATTTTCTAATGTTTGTACTATATTAGGTTTTATCGCATCTTTTAATAAGACTAATAATGATCCTGTGATTTGTAAGTCTTTAATAAAAATTGGTTTATTTTCTTTGGTATATGCTACTAATGTATTATCAAGACGATTTCGTAAATCTTCGATTGATGTTGCAAGACAAAGTATGGCCATTATCTCACTTGCAACGGTAATATTAAAACTATCATAACGTGGTGTTTCTTTTTTTGAATCAAGTCCCACCATAACTTTGCGCAAGGCACGATCATTTAAATCTAAACATCTTTTCCATACTATTTTTTCAGGATCAATATTTAAGGCATTACCGTGATATATATGATTGTCGATTATTGCACTAATTAAATTGTTAGCGGTTGTTATGGCATGTAAATCTCCAGTAAAATGCAAATTTAAATCAACCATTGGGTTTACTTGGCTATACCCACCACCAGCTGCTCCACCTTTAATTCCAAAAACCGGTCCTAATGATGGCTCGCGAATTGCTCCAATTGCTTTTTTTCCAACGGCATTTAAAGAATCAACTAACCCGATAGTAGTAGTTGATTTTCCTTCTCCACTTGGCGTTGGGTTAATTGCAGTTACCAAGATCAATTTTCCATCGGGCTTATCTTGATTATCTTGTAAATACTTTAGATCAATTTTGGCTTTATCTTCTCCATACATTGTCAAATACTTTTGATTAATTCCCAATTGACTCGCTAATTCTAAAATGTTTTTCTTTTGAGCCTGGCGGCTAATTTCCCAATCAGTTAACATATAATCCTCCTACCATAAGTATTCATCCATATTATACCTTATTTAGATTGCTTTTTCTATTGATTTTTAGGAATATTTTCGATATAATTGATGTGCGCTCCCATAGTTCAAAGGTAGAACGCAGCAATGGTAATGCTGAAATCCAAGTTCGATTCTTGGTGGGAGCACCATTTTTATCTATATAAATTTCTTAAAATTTATGAACAACATAATTTAATTTAAATTATTGTTTATAAAAAATCAAAAATATCTAATTCTTATAAAATAATTATTTTTATAAAATCTATATAATAAAATCTCATAAAAAATTTATTTCGATATAAAAACCGTCTTGTAAATTTTTACAAGACGGTTATTTTTATTTAACTTCCTTTTCAATTATATCTCTAGCAATCCAAACACCATTTGCTGCGGCTTGGGCAAGACCTCTAGTAATTCCTGCACCATCCCCACCAACATATAAGTTTTTGATTTTTGTTTCGAATTTATTATTTGTTTCTGGTCTTGCAGAGTAGAATTTTGCTTCAACACCATATAATAAAGTATGTTCACTTGCAATACCAGGAGTAACATGGTCTAATGCCTGAAGCATTTCAACAATAGATTTCATTGTATTGTACGGAAGAACTAATCCTAAATCTCCAGGAACAGCCTCTTTTAGAGTAGGTTTAACAAAACCCTCTTTAAGACGTTTTGGTGTTGACCTACGTCCTTTTATTAAATCTCCAAATCTTTGAACAATGACGCTCCCACCACTTAGTTTATTAGCTAGTTTAGCAATCTCATGAGCAAAATCATTTGGATCATCAAATGGTTCATCAAATTCATGAGAAACTAATATTGCAAAGTTAGTATTATTTGAAGCAAGTTTACGGTCTGAAAAAGCATGTCCATTGCATAAAACTGTTCCGCGATGATTTTCAATTACTACATACCCACTTGGATTACTACAAAAAGTTCTTACAACAGTTCCAACACTGGCATTAAAAATAAATTTACCTTCATATAAGTGTGTATTAATTTCTTCCATAACGATATCATTAGTTTCAACACGTACTCCAATATCAACTTGGTTATTTTTGAATTTGACTTTGTGTTGACTTAAGATATCTTTTAACCATAATGATCCTTCACGCCCTACTCCTAAAACAACATATTTAGCATATAATTGTTCACCGTTGTCTAACATAACACCTTTTATTTCCCCATCTTCAATAATTAAGTTTTCAACTGTTTTCAAAAACATGTATTCAAGATGAGGCTTCATATCTTCATAGATACTTTGTAATATTTTTAAATTTTGTTCAGTGCCCAAATGACGAATTGAAGATCTTAATAATTTTAATCCTACCGCAATTCCTTTCTTTTCAATTTGTTTTACTTCTGGCGTTAATGGGTCAGTAATTGGGGTAGTTGCACCATGAGCGACATTTATACTATCGACATAATTAATTAAATCTAAGACAACATCACAATCTAGATATTCAGTCATCCAACCACCAAATTCGCTGGTGATGTTAAATTTACCATCAGAATATGCTCCAGCTCCACCAAATCCGGTTGTAATAGAACATCCTTTATGGCATCCTAATTCTCCATAGGTATTGGTTGGACATTTTTTTATTTTTTTATCAAGAATTGGACATCGGCGATGGTAAATATCGCTCCCTTTATCAATTAATAGGATTTTTAAGTTTTTCCCTTTTTTAATTAATTCATATGCACAATATATACCCATTGGCCCGGCCCCAACGATGATACAATCATAAGTTTTCCTCATATAATTACCCCTTTATTTTTATTTTTTTAAAGCAGCTTTAATAAAACTTACAAATAATGGGTGAGGTCGGTTTGGTCTTGATAATAATTCTGGGTGATAATGGCATCCTAATAACCAAGGATGGTCTTTATCTTCCACAACCCCAATACTTTCATCATAGTATCCGCTACTTTGTAATTTGTTTTTTTCTAATATTTGATCTAATTCTTTATTTATTTTAACATTCGTACGATATCTTTCCTTGATTTCAACTTTTGAGTAAATCTTATTTACTAAACTATTTGATTTTAAAATTAATTTTTGCAAACCTAATTGTCTTTGATCTAAAATCTCAAAATATTTATCAATATTTGTATCTTTACAATACTCATATATAATTGAAATCATACCGTGATTAATACCAAATAACGGAATTCCTTTTTCTTTAGCATATCTTATAATTTCTAATGCTAATGGGTTTATTTTTTCCCCATATGGGTCAATTAATAATATTCCTTGAATTCCAGTAAATGTTTCATCTATATTATCGTTTGTCACTTGGTTTGGATTCACAAATTTAAGATTTAAATGAACCATATTTTCATAAGAGGCATGTTTTAAACTTTCAATGGCCGAAATATAGGCATCTGGTAACTCTACATAATTTCCAACTATTGCAACATTTACAAATCCTTGAGCTGATTTTATATTATTTATCAGATGTTTCCATTCAGTTAATTCGCCTTCCTGATAATCAATACCAAAGTGTTCTAGAATGATTTTGTCCGTTTGTTGTTTTGCTAATTCACATGCTACTTCATATAATATTTTGCAATCTTTAACTTCGATAATCGATCTTTGGTCTACATCACAAAATAAGGCAACTTTATCTTTTTGTTCTGGTGGAAGTTTTTTCTCTGTACGTAATATTATAATATCAGGATTAATTCCTAAAGCACGTAATTCTTTAACGCTATGTTGAGTTGGTTTTGTTTTTACTTCCCCACCAGATTTTAAATATGGAACTAAAGTTGTATGAATATACATTACATTATTTGGGCCAACATCACGTCTAAATTGTCTAATTGCTTCAAGGAACGGTAATGATTCATAGTCCCCAACAGTACCACCAATTTCTGTAATAACCACATCGGCATTACTTGTTTCAGCTGCAGCCCAAATCACTTCTTTTATTTCATTAGTAATGTGGGGAATAACTTGAACAGTACGACCATCAAAAACTCCATTACGTTCTTTTTCAATTACTCTTAAATAAATTTTTCCAGCTGTAATACTACAATGTAAGTTTAAATTTTCGTCAATAAATCTTTCATAGTGTCCTAAGTCTAAGTCTGTTTCTGCCCCATCATCAGTTACAAAAACTTCGCCATGTTGTAGCAAACATAGTGTCCCTGGGTCAACGTTAATATACGGGTCAAGTTTTTGCATGCATACTTTTAATCCATGACTTTTTAACAATCTTCCGATTGATGCTGCAGTAATACCTTTCCCTAAACTTGAAACAACTCCACCAGTAATAAAGATAAATTTTGTTTGCTTCATATAAGACCTCCTATAAAATTAAAAAATTCTCTTTGGCGAGAGAATTCTGGTTGGCTCTTTTATAGTATATCAAAAAAAAAATTGATTTCCAAGTACTAATTTAAATTTTTACTTATTAGAAATTATAATTGTCGTCTTCATCATCTTCATCGTCAATATCAATTTCTTCATCATCAA
>LFRX01000029.1:48625-52025 GCA_001512985.1 Acholeplasmatales bacterium DTU056 | reverse complement strand
CTTCATCATCAAATTCAGTTGCTAATTCTTCCTCGATTTCATCGATTTCTTCTAAATCATCTTCTTCCTCTTCATCAAAGTCAATTTCTTCGTCATCATATGAACCTGTAGAAACAACTTTAAGTAATGTTTCTTCAGATAATTCATGACGAACAGCTTCTTCATCATATAATTCATCATAATATGTTCCGTCTTTATCTAAGATACTTGATGGTTGACGTTCTTTTAAATCCCACAATTTATTCCCTTTTTTATTTTCACCACAACAAATAAATGGACCATTAATCATAAAGTCCATATAAAATTGGGCTAAATAGTCTTCTTTATTTTTTATTCCCTTAATTGTAAATACCTCTTCTGCAATCTCTTCTAAAGTTTTTGGTTTTCTTTTTTTTCTCATCAATTCTATAGCTATTTCTAACATTGATTTATTTTCCATTAGCTTACTACCCTCCAATAGTTTCTTATATATTATATTTTATATCTATTTTAGGAATTTTTCAAGCGAATTTTGTCAAGTAAAATTTATATCAATAAAATTATAATTATCAAAATAATTCCTGGAACACGTAAAAAAGTAACAATTAAAATATTCCAAATATTTAGCGGGACATTAATATTAATAAATGATCCAATAAAGTTTACTACAAATATTAATATAATCGCTATGAATAATGATTTAATAAACCACTTTATAAACTTCACCAATCTTCACCCCATATATTATATGGGCTTGTTTTATCATTTATGATTGGTTAGTTTGTAAAATACGGAATAGTTGGTACGATCAGCAGTTAGAGGACTAATTGAGATATAATCATTATTTACAGCATATACATCACTATCTTTATTTTTATTTAAATCAAAATAGCCTTTACCACGTTGATAATATAATCCATCTTCTTTAACAATGAAATGTGTATCATAAACCGTTTTTCCCTGATGTGTAATAACAATATCTTTAGAATTGGGATTAAAGTTTACATTAAATAAATTTCCATATTTTAATATATTATTCTTAATTATATAATTTAAAGCCTTTTTAAAAACTGGTTGGATTTGAGAAACAGTTCCCCTCGCGCAAGAAAAAGCAATTCCCTTCTTTCCACAAAACACCGCTTCGGTTGCTGCGGCAACTGTTCCAGAATATAAAATGTCTTCACCAACATTATAGCCATTATTTATTCCGGAAAACACAACATCAAAGTCATATTTCAATTGATAATGAGCATAACGAACACAATCAGCAGGTGTAGAATCAACACTATATGCAATTACTCCTGGAAATAGATCTTCGTATTTGGTAATTTCAATTCCACTTGAAACATTAATGGCATGACTTTTCCCAGATTGTTCTACTTTAGGACTAACAACTAATACCTCTCCAAATTTTTTGGCTTCTTCAACTAAAATCTTTAACCCTTCTGCTCTAATACCGTCATCATTTGTTACTAATATTTTCATTAGAACACATCCTTATTAGTTAATTTGAATATTCGTAATTTTTCATCCGCAATTGCAATTAATTTTTTCATTTCTCTTTTACTATAGACAGTTGCGCCACTTGCCTGAGCATGGCCCCCGCCATTAAATTGATTTGCAATATCATCAATTGCAATGAAACGTGAACGTAGTCTTACACGAATCGATTTATCTGGTTGTTCTACAAAAATCATCCAAATTAAACTATCTTTAATTGAATCTAACGAGTTTACTAAGTTAGCAGCTTCGTGATGGTCGACTTTAAATTTCTTTTGTTTGTTTCTACTTAAATATATATAACTTACTCCATGAGAGGTTGTTTTAAATTTATTATACACATAACCTTGTAGTTTATATATTTCTTTAGTTTTCATATATAACCGAGCATAAATATCTTCTATATCTAATTCGTAATCTAATAGCATCCCCGCAAGTCTCATAACATTGCCACTGACGCCTCGATATTTAAAACGACCTGTATCAGTTACCATTCCCACAAATAATGGTAGAGCTGCTGATTTAGGTAAAGTTAGATGTTCTTCAAATGTTTTATAAAAATCACAAATTACAGCACACGTCGCTGGAAAGTCGGTACGAACATAATTGATATTAGCATAATCTTGAATGGGAATATGATGGTCAATTTTAATTGTAAATTTTCCTAATTTATAACGCTCATCAAAAATTCGATTATCTGTTGCAGTATCAACTATAATAACTAATGCATCTTTATATAAACTATCATCAATTTGATCTTCTAACCCAATGAAATGAAGATATTCAGTATCATTATTTCCTACACTATAGATTTTTTTATTAGGAAAACTAGCTCTTAAAATTTCACGTAACCCAATAGTACTGCCAAGACAATCACCATCTGGACGAATATGACGATGAATAATAATCGTATCGTATTCAAGTATTTTTTCAAATATTTGTTTTTTTAAATCCTCAATCATTTTGGCCCTCCTTAACAAGATTATCTAAATCCTCTAGCATTTGATCACATACTTCCCACGAAGGAAGTGATGCCCCACTAGCAAACATATGTCCTCCGCCACCATATTTAACCGCTATTTCATTAATATTAAACTTATTCGATCTTATCTCCGCAACAACCACCTTATTCTCAATATCTTCTGTAAAGTTTACCCAAATTGGTATTCCTCTAATTCCAGCCATTGTATTAACCATTCCGCGAGAAATTGTAAAAAAATTTGAGTGGTGTCGAATTATATCTTCGTGAGTATTTTTCATATATGCGACATTATGCTTGGTTAATTTAAAGTTTAACATAAAATACGCTTTTAAACGAATACTTTCTAAATCTTCTAAATATAATTCATTATAGACTTCACTAATGGAAAAATTATATTCTAATAACTTAGACACAATCGCAAAAGTACGTGCACTCACTGAATCATAACGAAATCTTCCGCTATCAGTGACAATACCAGTAAATAGGGATTTGGCGGAAGGGGAATTTAGAGGGATGTTTTCAGAAATTAATATATTTGCAATTAGTCCTGCACAACTTTCAAAACTTGTATCTACGCAATTTAAATTACCATAATCATTTTGCGAAATATGATGATCAATTTTAATAATAAATTTTCCTAATTTGTATCGCTCATCGCTGATTAAATGTGGTTCGGATGTATCTAAAACAATTACTAAAGCGTCTCGATATTCTTCATCTTTAATTTCATCCATTTTCCCAATAAAACTTAAACGATCATTTTCATCACCGACTGCATATATTTTCTTATTAGGAAAATTAAATCTTAAAGCTTCACGTAATCCTATTTGGGCTCCAATTGCATCCCCATCAGGTCGAAAATGACGATGAATAATAATTGTATCATATTTTTTTATAGTTTCAATAATCTCCTTATACATACTAATCCTCTACTTTCCT
>LFRX01000029.1:19027-48580 GCA_001512985.1 Acholeplasmatales bacterium DTU056 | reverse complement strand
GTCAAACTTCTTGCTCGATTAATGCGTGCCGAAGCAGAGGGAGAAGGACAATTAGGAATGTTAATGGTTGGAAATGTAGGAATTAATCGTGTTTTAGCTAATTGTCTTGACTTTTACGACATTCGCACTATTACTCAAATGGTATTCCAACGACCAGGTGGTTTTGAATCAACGCTATATCCATACTTTTATCAAGCAGCGCGTCAAGTTGATATTCGTCTTGCAAGACGGGTTATTAATGGCGAAAAATTTTATCCAGCTGATCGCGCTTTATGGTTTTATGCTACAGATGGTGATTGCGTAGCCCAATGGTTTGGATAATGGAATTCTGGTCGTTTCAAATCACACTGCTTTTATGCCCCGGTAGAAAGTGAACAATGTTTTATTTAGGAGGTCTAAAATGAATTATGTTCAACAACCATTCCTATATGGTAACTCTTACGGATATGTTCCACCATATCAACAACCAATAATTCCAACTCCCCCTTATCAACAACCAGTTGTTCCTCTTCCACCATTTCCACAACAACCACTTCCAGATCAACAATTACCAATTCAATTTGAACAATCATATATTGAGAACATTTTACGTTTAAATCGTGGCAAAGTAGCAACTGTGTATATGAATTTTGAAGGTAGTCAATGGGGTTCAAAAATTTTTAAAGGAATTGTATTAGCAGCAGGACGTGACCATTTAATTTTGAAAGATTTACAAAGTGAAGTTCGCTATGTTTTATTAACAGTATTCTTAAATTATTTCACTTTTGATGAAGAAATTGAATATGAATATCCGATTCGAAAGAAAAAAGCTTCATCTTCTAATAAATAAAAAAATCCCAGGCATCAAATTAATGCCTGGTTTTTTACATTATATAGCATAGATATTGGTTCAACTTATTTGTAATTAATCCAATAATGATACTAGTTACTAAAGATAGAGCAATTAAAAAGGCTCCATAAATTAAAATTACCATTCCTAAAGAATAAACAAAATATGTAACTAATAATTGACCTAAGATATGAAAGAATCCTCCAACTACACTAATCCCAACACAAGAAACTTTATCTTTTAAAAAGCGTTTTGTAAGCCACATAGAAATTAATGCCATCATTGAAGCTGTAAATCCTATCACAAAAGCAACTATAGTTCCTAAAATTAATGATACTAACGTTGACTTTAAAATCGTCATTATCAAACTTTCTTTAAAACCAAACGATAATATCCCAAGCAAGATTACAATGTTAGCAAGCCCGATTTTAGCCGTAGGAAGAAAGGGAAAAATCAAATATGATATTTGCTTATCAACAAGCGAAAAAATAACTCCTAAAGAAGTTAACACCGCTATTAATATCGATATTTTGACATAATCTTGTCGTGTATATTGGTCATTTGTTTTTATTGTTAACACTGTAATCAAATCCTTTCAAATAACCCTAATTATATTTTACCACTATCAATTGCTTTTTTCTAGTGCTTTTTGTATAATTGTAATATGGATATTAAATGAAAGGAAGATGAAAGATGTGTGTATTTTGTAAAATAGTAACAGGCGAAATTCCATCATATAAAATATACGAAGACGATAAGTTCTTAGCTTTTTTAGACATTTCACAAACTTCACTTGGACATACTCTTGTAATCCCTAAAATACATGTTCCAAACATTAAAGAATTAGATAGTGATTTAGTAGGTCCATTATTTAATTTGACTGTTAATCTTGCTAAAAAAATTACCGATGCTTTAGATACTAATCATTTTAATATTATCAATAATACTGGGGAACTTGCTGGACAAAGTGTTTTTCATGCACATGTTCATATTATCCCACGTTATCCAAAAGATAATTTAACTATTAAATTTACTCCAAATAAATTAACTCCTGAAGAATTTAAAAATCTACAAGAAAAAATTATTAAAAGTTTAGATAAATAAAAAATAGGGCTTATGCCCTTTTTTATTTATGAAATAATTATATACACAAAATATAACCACATAGCAAAAGATAGAAATGAAGTGCAGGTAAAAATTAAACCGTACGGTTGAATACTATTTTTTTCTTTTCGCTGCAAAACTATAATTAAAGCGAATATTAAAATTGACAATCCAAGTCCTATCCACATTAATATTTGGTGAAGAGGGAAAATGGAAATAACAAATAAAATGATACTAATAATGAATAAAATATTATTATGCTTATCATATTTATTTCTTTGTCGTCTTAATTGTGACTGCATTTCTAAAAATGGATCATAACAATTTGGACATTTTCCATCAATTAATTCTGAATTACATCTTCGACAATGCACTTTTTACCTCCACCTTAAATTCTTTCAGTATTGTTTTAAAAAAATCTACTCCATATAAAAGTGATTTTTTTTGAATATGCTCCTTCCCGTGATAATTATCTTTTAAAATGTTTGACGGATAATACAATGGGGAAAAGCGAATGACGCAGTCACTTACGCTATCAAAAAATCTTTTTTCTGCAATATTTGTAATAATAAACGGAGAAATATATAAGTGTTTAAAAATTTTATTAATTGTTTCTACTACACATTTATATCCTGGTTGATTAACATTTGTTATGCGTGATCCGCCATTAACAAATATAATTTCATAATCAAGATTATATTTTGCAATATATGGAGCTAAAACTTCTAGTACCTCACTTGGCATTGTTAGTGGTGCTAGTTCAAATTTCATATCAAAGTATACTTCTTTTTCATTTTCTTGAACTAGTCCATATTTTACATTAGTTTTAACAATTCGGCTTACTTTAATATCTCCACTATCTAGTGATTTTTGAACTTTATGTTTGAATAATAAAATGTTATTAATATAAAAACGATTTTTAAAGTCCATATCTTTTGATAATTGTTTCAAGATCTGAATAATCTGACGATTAATTTTGGTTTTAAATAAGCGATTATTCTTAACATCTTGTAAAAATTCTAATAAAACGTGTTTTTCGCTAAGTGATTTTTTAAAGCGAATTTCAACTTCTCCTGTAACACCTATACCTATTAAAGCATAATTACTTTTTAGTCCTAGATAATCTGGATCAACAATGCCAATTCCTTCTTCCATTACTAAATGAAAGAATTTTCCTTCTTTTAAAAGCTTTTTAGCTATTTTTTCGCTTCCGTGTTTTGTAGAAGTGTCGTCAGTAGTAATAACAATAGTTAAATTGACATCTAACTTCCCTTGTTCATCAAGAACTTCTTCAACAGCTTTACAAATAACATAAAGCAGTGCTTTAGCATCAAAAGTTCCCGCTCCATATATTTCATTATTTGTCATTATAGCATCATTGTTAAATGTTAAATTATCAATGTGAGAAACAAATAAAACATTCGGTTTATCACTTTGAAAATTTTTATATGTATAAATTACATTTTGATCAATTTTTTCACGATAAAAATTATTGTGAATCAAAGGGAAAATTGTTTTTATTTTTTCGCGAATAATATGAAAACTTTCGTCGTTAGATGTTGCTGGACTAGATACTTTAATTAATTCAAATAATTCATTTCCATATAATGTGGTTCGGTCAGAATTATCATTGGGAAGTGTTAATAACTTAACCTCTTTGTTTTTTAAGTAGATTGTCTTAATAAGTCCAACAACAGTATAGAGCACAAGAAAAACAACTATTATCCCTAAAATTAACCCCAAGTATTTTAATATCATTTTCCCTCCTCACTTCCACTAGGAATAATATATCTAAATATATAGAAATATTAGATATATTATACCAATGATTTTAAATAATTGTAGACTGATTTAACCATAACCCCAGTACCACCGGATTTATTTTGATCAAAGGCTGTTCCGGCGATATCCAAATGAATCCATTTTGTTCCTTCTTCGATAAATTCTTCTAAGAAAGCGGCGGCACTACTTGCACCCATATTTCTTCCTGTAGAATTTGTTAAATCAGCAACTTTTGAACTACGAACTTGTTTTCTTATATCATTAGTAATTGGTAATTGCCATGCGCTTTCTCCAGCTTTTTTACTAGCTTCTAAGAAACGATTAATCATTTCTTGATCATTACCAAATACTCCGGTAGTATAATTTCCTAACGCGACGACAACAGCGCCTGTTAAAGTAGCAATATCGATAATATGTTTACTTCCTTCCTGTTGAGCAAAAGTTAATGCATCTGCTAACGTTAAGCGTCCTTCTGCATCCGTTGAAACAACTTCGATAGTTTTTTTATTCATAGCTGTAATAATATCATCTGGAAGGTATGCTTCACCACTAATACGATTGTCGGTTGCGGCAATTACTATGTTTAAATTTATTGGTAAATTATTTGATAAAACAGCTTCTAAAACACCTAATACAGTAGCCGCACCCGCCATATCACATTTCATTGTATTCATAGAAGATTTAAGCGTATATCCACCGGTGTCATAAGTTAATCCTTTTCCAACTAAGGTAATTGGCTCACTAATTTCATCTTTACCATTATATTTAATATAGATTAAATATGGTTCATCTTTAGAACCTTGGTTAACTGCTAAAAATGCATTCATACCAAGACGTTCAATTTCTTCTTTGTTATATACTTTGATATTAACTTTTTTCGAATTAAATCTTTTTACTAATTCTTTTGCATAATTAGCTAATTTCTCTGCATTCAAATGATTATATGGTAAATTAACTAAATCGCGTGTGTTTTTGATAGCTTGACTAATTTTTTCAGCGCTTTCAATTACTTCTTTATATTCTTCTGAAATTAAATAATTAACACTTATTGATGTATCTTGCTTTTTAGATTTAAATTGATCAAATGCGTAACAATTATAGTTTATTGCAGTAACTAAATCAAAGGCTGTTTTCTCTAAATTTAAATCACCTGCAAATGAAGCAACATCAATAGTAAGTTTACGGTCTAATTTATAACTTACTTTTTCAAAGACTTCTGCTTGTTTATCAAAATCATATTCACTTCGTTTTCCTAAACCAATAATATGAATTTTATTAAATTGACATTTATCAAATGTATGAATAGTTGTAACTTTACCAAGATCAGAGCTAATCAAATCATTTAACATTAATTTGCTTAGATATTCATCGACTTCTGGATTAATTTTGACCATTTGTTCTTCATTAAATAGTCCATAGACTAATGAACTGCTATCCTTTGCTTCATTTAAATTCTTAATCACTTTCATATCTTATTCTCCTTTAGTGTTAATTTTTTCAATTCCCATATATGGTATTAATACTTCTGGAATGATAATGCTACCGTCCTCTTGTTGATAATTTTCCAGGATTGCAACTAAAGTGCGCCCAACCGCAAGTCCTGAACCATTTAATGTGTGAACATATTCAGGTTTTGTATTTTTTTTACGACGGAAACGAATATTTCCACGGCGCGCTTGATAGTCTTCTGCATTCGAGATGCTTCCGATTTCCCGATATTGATTTTGACTTGGTAGCCACACTTCAATGTCATATGTTTTGGCCATAGCAAATCCCATATCACCGCTACATAATGCTACTACTCGATATGGAAGTTTTAATAATTGTAATACTTTTTCGGATTGTCTAATCATTTTTTCTAGCATATCATAAGATTCTTCTGGTCTAGAGAAATTTATTAACTCAACTTTATTAAATTGATGAGTACGAATTAATCCACGAGTATCTCGTCCAGCACTACCAGCTTCTGAACGAAATGCCATTGTATAACTGACATATTTTAATGGTAATTGATCATTTTCTAAAATTTCATTACGATGCATATTAATAGTTGGAACTTCAGCGGTTGGATTTAAATACCAATTGCCATTAGCATTAGCTAATTTGAATGCATCATCAACAAATTTTGGAAATTGTCCTGTAGCTTGCATACTATCATAGTTTACAATATACGGCGGAATAATTTCTACATATCCATCTTTGGCATGTAAATCCATCATAAAATTAATTAATGCTCGTTCTAAACGAGCTCCTAGACCTTTATAAACGACAAAACGACTCCCTGTTACCTTACTTGCCCGTTCAAAATCTAAAATATCTAAGGCTTCACCTAGTTCATAATGAGATTTAGGAGTAAAATCAAATTTAGCCGGTTCTAAAAAAGTTCTTAGAACAACATTATCATTTTCGTCTTTTCCAATCGGAACACTTTCATGCAAAATATTCGGTGTTCGTAATAATATATCTTCAATACGCTGATCAAGTTCTCTTAATTTTTCATCTAGTTCTTGAATTTTATCGCCAATTGAAGCAACATTTTTTAATATCTCGCTTGGATTTTTTTTCTCTCGTTTTAATTGGCCAATTAATTTACTAACTTCATTTCTTTCGTGTTTTAAACTTTCAACCTCAGAAATGATTTTACGGCGTTGTACATCTAAATGTAAAACTTCTCTCAGATAACTAAAATCGCCGCCACGTGTGTTTAATTTTCGGATGACTTCTTCAACATCTTCACGTATTAGTTTTATATCAATCATGATAATCCTCCTTTTTACAAAAAAAGCCCTTGATGGATATCAAGGGCTAATTTGCCCAAATGCCATCCCCTATATTATAATGTATTTTCTTGGCAAAGACCACCATATTTGTTGTTTTTTATTCATCTTCTGATTCTTCGTCTAAGAATTGATAATCAAAATCAAGTTCAAAATCATCGCGGTATTCATCATCTAAGCCATTATCATCATCACTTCGTGGTACGATAGCAATATTTGCTACTTTATTATCTTCATTTAAGGAGATAATTTTTACTCCTTGGGTGTCACGACCAATAGTAGTTATTTGGTCTAAATGTGTGCGAATAATAGTTCCTTTATCAGTAACTACAATTAAATCTTCATCACCACGAACTGTTTTTAATGCAACTAATTTACCATTTTTCTCAGTAATATTTAAAGCTTTAACACCTTTTCCACCACGAATTTGGACTCTAAATGCATCAACATTTGTTCGTTTTCCATAACCTTTTTCAGTTAAAACTATTATTTCGTCACCATCTGTATTAATAATTGCCATACCAATGGCTTTTTCCCCTTCATCTACTAGTATTCCTCTAACCCCAGCGGCTATACGACCCATTGGACGAACATCACTTTCACTAAAGCGAATAGCTTTCCCGTTTGAAGTAGCCATCATAATATCTTTTTCTCCATCAGTTATTGCTACCTCTAATAATTCATCGCCTTCGTTTAAAATGATGGCTTTGATTCCATTAACTCGAATGTTATTAAATTGAGATAATTCAGTTTTCTTAATGATTCCTTGGGCTGTACAAAAGACTAAATAACTATGTTGTTCCGTTTCCTCTGGGGAAATATTAACAACGGCCGCTAATTTTTCGCCTTCTTCAAAATTTAATAAGTTAACGATTGGTAAACCGCGCGACGCTCTACCACCAGGTGGAATTTGAAATGCTCTTAGTTTATATACTTTACCAAATGAAGTAAAGAATAGTAATGTATCATGACTTGAAGTATATAAGACTTGACTTATAAAGTCATCTTCCGTCATTTTTTGTCCGGAAATGCCTTTTCCGCCGCGGTTTTGAACACGATACATATCAACATTCATACGCTTTACATAACCGCGCGAAGTAATTGTTATTATTACATCTTCAACAGGAATTAAATCAGCATCTTCGATATCTAAATCTTCACTTAAGCTAATTTCAGTTCTTCGTTCATCAGCATATTTATCACGAATTTCTGATAGTTCTTGAACAATAATTTGTAATTTTTTATCTAAACTTCCAAGAATTTCTTTACATCTTGCGATAAATTTACGTAATTCAGTAAGTTCATCACGTAATTTTTCAATTTCTAGTCCGGTTAATCGTTGCAATCTCATATCTAAGATTGCTTTAGCTTGAATTTCTGTTAAATTATAACGGGCTATTAATGCGATAGTTGCTTCTTCAGTGGTACGATTGCTTTTAATTAATTGTACTACTTCATCAATATCAGCTAATGCTATTAACAACCCCTCTAAAATATGAGCACGTGCCTCTGCTTTTTCTAAATCAAATTGCGTTCTTCTTGTAATAACTTCAACTTGATGATCTAAGTAGTGATTTAATATTTCTTTTAGATTTAATACTTTTGGTTGTCCGTGAACTAAGGCTAACATATTTATTCCAAAAGTAGTTTGTAATTGAGTATGTTTGTATAAATTGTTTAAAACAACATTAGTATTAACATCGCGACGAAATTCCATTACAATTCGCATACCTTCACGGTTTGATTCATCCCGTAAATCTGTAATGCCTTCAATAATTTTTAACTTCGCAATCTCTGCAATTCTCTCCATTAAACGTGTTTTATTAACTTGGAATGGAATTTCGGTAATAATTATTGCATTCTTCCCATTTGGAAGTTCTTTTACTTCGCATTTACCTCTAACAGTTATAGTTCCAGTTCCAGTTAAATAGGCTTTACGAACTTGACTTAAGCCCATAATTATTCCACCGGTAGGAAAATCAGGTCCTTTAATATAACTCATTAATCCTTCGATAGAAATATCAGGATTTTTGATTAAAGCTAAAATAGCATTACACACTTCTTCTAAATTGTGTGGGGGGATATTAGTTGCCATCCCAACAGCAATCCCCATTGCTCCGTTGATTAAAATGTTAGGAAATCTTGATGGTAAAACAACTGGTTCTTGTTCACTACCATCATAGTTATCACGAAAATCAACGGTATTTTTATTAATATCACGAACCATTTCCATCGCAACTCGCGACATACGAGCTTCGGTGTAACGCATTGCGGCAGCGCCGTCACCGTCGATTGATCCAAAGTTACCGTGACCATCAACTAACGTGATACGATAACTAAAATCTTGGGCCATCCGAACCATTGAGTCATAAACCGCTGAATCCCCATGTGGATGGTATTTACCAATAACTTCTCCGACAATACGGGCACTTTTCTTATATGGTTTATCAGGATGCATTCCTAATTGATACATCGCAAATAATATACGACGATGAACTGGTTTTAGTCCATCTCGGACATCTGGTAATGCCCGCGAGACAATAACACTCATCGCATAGTTTAGGAATGAAGTCTTCATTTCTTTAGTAATATTGATTTCCTTTATCCCTAATTTACGACGTTCATCGTCATCGTTATTACCATTTTCTCCATTGTTTTCGGTTTCGACGTTATTTTCTTGATTATTTTCTAATATTCGATTTGGATCTTGATTTTCTTCAAGAAGATCATCATTCAAAATATCATCTTCGCTATCTTGATCAATTATAGAAGTCTCATCATCCGTAAATAAGATATCATCTCTTGGTGTATCCAATATTTCACCTGCTTCCTACAATTAAATATCCAAGTTTTCGACAAACACAGCATTTTCTTCAATAAATTCACGTCTCGGTTCGACATCATCACCCATTAACATTCGGAAAACACTGTCAGCTTCAATTGCATCATCTAAAGTAACTTGGATTAAAGTACGATTTTTTGGATTCATAGTAGTTTCCCATAATTGTTCAGGGTTCATCTCTCCTAATCCTTTATATCGTTGAATAACTGGTTTTGGATTTTTTGGTAAACGATCTAATATTTTATCAAGTTGGGCATCATCATAAGCATATTCGACTCGTTTTCCATAAGTTACTTTATATAAAGGTGGTTGTGCAATATAAATATACCCTTTTTCAATTAATGGACGCATAAAACGATAGAAAAATGTCAGCAATAAAGTACGTATATGGGCTCCGTCGACATCGGCGTCGGTCATAATTATAACTTTATGATAACGAGCATCATCAATATTAAATTCTTCTCCAATACCTGTACCCATTGCTTGAATAATTGAAATTATTTCACGATTTCCTAAAATCTTATCTAGTCGTGCTTTTTCAACATTTAACACTTTACCACGTAAAGGAAGAATGGCTTGAAATTCACTATCACGCCCTTGACGAGCACTACCACCAGCTGAATCCCCCTCTACGATATATATCTCACTTTTTGAAGCATCTTTAGAACGACAATCAGCTAATTTTGAAGCGAAACCTAAAGAATCAAGTGGACTCTTTCTTCGTGTCGCTTCACGCGCTTTTTTCGCTGCAATTCTTGCTCTAGAGGCTAATATCGCTTTTTCAATGATGGATTTTGCAGAAGAAGGATGTTCCATTAGGAATTGTTCTAATCCTTCCGATAAAATTTGGGAAGTGATTTGGCGAACTTCAGAATTTCCTAATTTAGTTTTTGTTTGCCCTTCAAATTGAGGATCAGGATGTCTACAAGAAATAACCGCAGTTAATCCTTCTCTAACGTCCTCCCCATTGAAACTTTCATCTTTTTTAAATAAATTATTAGCTCGACCATATCGGTTAATAACCCGAGTTAAACTTATTCTAAAACCTTCTTCATGAGTACCACCTTCAATAGTGTTAATATTATTGATAAATGAAAAGATGGTACTACTATAATCTTCAGTATATTGCATCGCAATTTCTACTTCAATATTATCAATTGATCCACTTGTATAAAAAATTTCTGGATGAATTGGTGTTTTCCCTCTATTTAAAAACTCTACAAACTCCACAATCCCGCCTTCATAGCAATAAGTTACTTCTTTTACTTTTTCTGGATTTCTTTTATCATTTAAACATATTTTTAAACCTTTATTTAAAAAGGCGGATTGTTGAAGTCGGTTACGAAGAGTTTCATATTCAAAAGTAATAGTTTCCGTAAAAATTTGTGTATCTGGTTTAAAAATTACAGTTGTTCCGCGTTCTTCAGTTGTACCTACTTCTTGTAAATCATATAATTTTTTACCGCGTTGATATTCTTGTTGATAGATTTTTCCATCACGTTTAATAATTACTTTTAAATGCTCACTTAAGGCATTAACAACAGATGCCCCAACCCCGTGTAATCCCCCTGATACTTTATAGGAAGAGCCATCAAATTTTCCTCCAGCATGAAGGATGGTAAATACAACTTCAACGGCTGGTTTTCCCGTTTTTTCGTGAATATCTACTGGAATTCCACGCCCGTTGTCGGAAACACTTACATAATTGTCCGGTAATAAATCAACAGTTATTGTGTCACAATACCCTGCTAAAGCTTCGTCAATTGAGTTATCTACGATTTCCCATACTAAATGATGTAGTCCACGTGGTCCAGTTGATCCAATATACATCCCTGGACGTTTACGAACGGCTTCTAACCCTTCTAATAATTGAATATTCGACGCTTGGTATGTTGACGTAGGATTTTTTAACTCAGCTGCCATACTATTCACCATCCCTTGCTAGTTTAATTAATTTACAATTTTGAATAATTTCATCATTTAAACTTGAAACAGACGTTGTCGTAATAAAAATTTGATGATTTTTATTAATTAATGAGAAAATTTGATTTTGTCTTGTATCATCTAACTCGCTAAAAACATCATCTAAAATAATTATTACTGGTTTTTCCATTTGATCAAGCATCATCGCAAACCCTAATTTTAATGAAAGACTTGCGGAGCGTTGTTGCCCTTGAGAACCATAAGTTCCGATTTCTTTATTATTAACATAGACAATAAACTCATCACGATGAGGTCCCCATGTAGTCGTTTTCGATAAGATGTCATAATCCATTCTTTCTTCATAAGTTTTCCACAAGTTTTCCACATTCCCCGATGGTTTATACACAATTTTTAAACATTCTTGATTATTTGACATCGTTTGCAACTTGAAATTTGCATAATTTGACAATTCACGTAAAAAAATTTCTCTAATTGTAATAATCTTATAAGCTACCTCAATTAATTGCTGGGTAATTATATTTAAAATGTCTATATTATATTTGTTGTGTAGTCCTTTTAGAATTTCATTTCGCTGTTTCAACAATTGCTTATATTTTATTAATGCATCAAGGTAAAATTTATCATATTGAGAGATATTAATATCCATAAATAATCTTCGCTTACTTGGGCCGCCCTTGATCAGGTTTAAATCTTCTGGTGTAAACATTACAACATTAAAATAGCCTATATGTTGACTCAATTGTCGGTATTCCTGCCCATTTCTTTTGATTTTTTTTCCTTGTTCACTTACTGAAATAGTAATTTCATCATTAGGATTAAAAATCCCTTTGATAAATAAAAATTTTTGATGATAATTTATCATCTCGCGATCAGATTGGGCTTTAAAAGACTTCCCTAATCCTAATACATAAATAGCTTCNNTCCTTATATTCGGTATAACACCGAAAGTTTTTTAAGATTAACTCTTTTATGTGTATCATGGCTATTTAGTAATTAAATATTGGCCTTTCCCAGGAATCGTAATAATGTAATTTGGATATATTTTGCGGCCCCGTCTCGTTTCCACTTCATCATTTACTAAAACTCGAATTTCTTGTAAGAAAGATTTCGCGAAAGACCCTTTTTCAATAATATTAACATACTTCAAAAATTGACCTAAAGTTATATATTCAGTTGTTATTTTTACTTGATTCATAACTCTCCTACTTTCTTTCTTTTAGTATAATTCATTATAGCATATTTTGGCTTAATTTTCTAGTATTTTTTATCTCAAAATAAACAGTTTTCTTTCCTTATTATATATATAATTTAACTTAAATGTTTCATTTTTAATTTCTAGTTATTTTTAGTTCATTATGGTTTAAAATTTATCATAAACAATAAATTTACACCCTGAGATATATATAAACACACTAAAAAATGATAAATATTTACATATCTATGTATATACATAAAAATAGGTCAATCTTTTATGTTTAAAAATAAGTATCAATTTGTAAATATTTATGTTTATATGTATTTCCATAATTATAAAAATATGCTTATTCATTTTTAGTTTATATTATTGTGCTTAAGTTTTATTAAGATTTAGGGTTATTATAACAATATATTCTATTTATCTATTAACCCTTCTAAATCGTTATAAATATTTATTTATATATGTATAGGCAGGAGTAGTTATTAATACTTTGATTATTTAGGATGAATTTAGATTATGATATCTAGCATAATATAGTAGAAATAAAATACATATATATGTATTTATGTTTATAAGTACAAAAATAAATTTTACTTCAGTCAATATACGACTTAAATTAGCTAACTACAATAAATAAACCATAAAATAACACAACTAAATACGTATATATGTATATAAATATTGATAATCTAAAATATATAACACCAAAATCTTTAGGGGGAGTTAACAGAATTAAAATTTCATAATCAAAACACAATTGAAAAGGGGGGATTTTTATAATTATTTACATAATTATTTAAATATGTACATTTTTGGCTTGGATCTTATTCTTAAATAATCTAAACTTTAAAATTTTTAACGTACAAACATGAAATCAACTTAAAAATATTTATGTATATACATAATTATTTTATTGCTTTATCAGAGTTTTTGAGATATAATAATAAACGAGGTAGGAATACTAATTTTTACCATTAATTCAAATACCTTTACCTTGAAAATATCACTTTAAACTTTGGGTAACTTGTTTGGTTCTTTTTGGAACCGACATTTAGAAACCTTATCATTTTCGTTATTTTTGTGCTTGTGTAAATATTTCTTTATTTATGTATTTATGGTATTAAATATATACTTTTATATGTATTTATGTTTTTACATTTTTATTTACTAGATGTCTATCTGTTATCAAAAAATTACAAATTTTTGATTCAAAACCCCCTAAAATTGCGATTTTTTTGCCTTCTTTAAAAATCGTTTATTTTGTGAAAAACCCATGGGGGGGAATTACTTTACTACTTTTTTTCAAAAAAAGATTATAAGCGAAAATTCGGGTGTTTTTTCGTATCTTAAAAAATGGTTTAAAACGCAAATGCTCATCTTTTGAGTTGAAATAAATTTTGAGATATAATTTCGATTTAAAAATATCTCGAATTAATGATAAAAAAAGACAAAAAAATCTAAAAATTTAAGTTATGATCTATTAGTGTATATGTTTTTATGTATATATGTATATAATTATATAATTATTTGTGTATATATTTATATACATTTATACATTTATATATAAATACATAAAATATTGTGTAAGGGAGGAATTTTTTATGACAAACAACATCGGACCTTTTAAAAAGAGGGAGAATCCATTCGAGACTCGAAAAGTTGCATCTTCTACTGCGCGTGATAAATACACCGCAACAATGGATCGTGAACTAAGAAAAAGAGTCCGAATCGCTTCCGCAACGAAAGGAATCCAAATTTCCCAATTTATTGAGGAGGCTTGCTTAGAAAAATTAGAAAGGGAGGGCTTCTAAGATGGCCATAATCTCTACTTTCTGCAAGAAAGGTGGAGTTGGGAAGACAACTTTCATTGCGTATTTAGGTCATTACCTTGCTAAACAAGGTAAAAAAGTACTAATTTTAAGTGTTGACGATCAAAATAGTGTTTTTAAAGTCTTTGGTGTTCAAGATAAAATCTTTGATGCAAATGATAATTATTTAGAATTTTTAATAGCTGGACATGTTGATTTAGGAGATATTTTAATTGAAGCCCGAGAAAACTTATACTTAATTAAAACTTTAAATACGGACAAGCTTTCATTGAAATTAACTCTTGAACGAAGTCAAGAAAAGAAATTACAACACATTTTACATGAATATGCTAGTTATTTTGATTATATTCTAGTTGATTTCCCTCCTTCAAGTAGTCGAATTACAGAAGTTTTACTTGATATTAGCGATCATATACTAATCGTTGTCGGCTTAGATGCCCTAGGTTTAGGTGGATTTATCAATACAATACAATATTTTATTGATAATGAGATTGATTTAAGAGGTATTAAGTATATTGTTCCTAATGGATATAGTAAAAATCGTCGGGCCCCACGTATATCGTTAGAACAATTAACTACTCAAGCCCAAGAATTTACTCCACATGCAGTTGTTTTAGAAGCTTTAGCAGAAAGATCTATTATTAAAAACCTACAAGCTGAAGGTATAAGCCCATTTGATGATGAAATTAAATCTGAACTTTCTAGTTATGATATAAGTAATAAAGAATTATTGCGTGAAGATTTATCTCATATGTTTGCAACATTAGAAATAGATTAAAAAGGCTTTTTTAGCCTTTTTTTTATTTATATATGTATTTACATATATAATATATTAAATTTTATACATATATATGTATGTACTTATATATTTATAAAAAAAAAAACGCAAAAGTAATTTTTGCGTTTTTATGATACTCTAACTGGTAGAATTAATTGAACTAAGTTAGCATCGAATTCTCCAGTTATAATAAATGGTTTGATTTCTCCTGTAAAATGAATGGTAACTTCGTTAGAATCAAATGCTTTTACTGCATCAAGGAAGTATTTAGCACTAAAAGCTATTTGGAAAGGAATGTTGTTAGAACATTCAAGAGGATAAATCTCTTCTAAGACTGCTCCAATCTCATTAGATACTGATGAAATTTCTACAATTTTATCATTTTTTAGGTTCAATTTAATAATATTTGCGACTTCTAAACTTGTAAATAAAGCAGCACGTTCAATTGAAGATATAAGTTCGTTTTTATTAAATTTAATACTTACCAAGAAGTCTTGTGGAATTAGACTATTGGTGTTTGGATAAACGCCATCAATTAAACGAGTTTGGAATAATAAGTTTTTATATTTAAATAACACTTTTGATTTTCCAAAATGAATATCAACTATTTCATCATTATCATCTAAAATTTTAATTAATTCATCTAAACTTTTACTTGGAATTACAACATTTATACTTGGATTTTCATGATCAAAGACTATATATTTTTTAGCTAGTCGGAAACTGTCAGTAGCAATCGCCTCTAATTTGTGTTTATCGATTGAGAATGAGACCCCCATTAAAATCATTCTTGATTCTGATAAACTAGTTGCAAAGGTTGTTTTACGAATAATTTGTTTTAAATTAAGAGCATCAAGAGAGATTTTTAGATTGCTTTCATCAAATGAAATTAATGGGTAGTTTTCTTTTTCTAATAAATTAAGTGTAAAATTACTTCGATCAGCTAAAATTTTAACCATATTGTTTTCAAAAGTATGAATATCAATAGTTTTAGCCTCAACTTTTCGAACAATCTCAATAAAATACTTACCAGGAATTACAATTGTTCCTACTTCTTCGATAAATAAATTACGAGGATCATCGATTTTTGCTTGAATAGAAATTTCTGAATTTGAAGCGGTAAGAGTTATGTAATTCTTTTTGACATCAATTTTAATTCCAGTTAACACAGGCATTGGTGCTTTTGTAGATAAAGCTTTGTTGATATTGTTTAGATTGGTAAATAATACGTCGCGATTGATTGAAAACTTCATAGCAAATCTCCTTTTTTTATATTATTTTTTTATTTAGTTATTTTATTATATTATTAGACAATGTGGAAATGTGGAAAAGTTAGATTTTTTGAATCTTTTTTTCTAAAATTTCAATATCTGTCTTAATTAATGGATTAGTTTGAATACCGTGTTTTATCTTATCTATTGAATGAGAGATAGTTGCATGATCACGATTACCAAAGAATTCACCAATTCTTTTTAATGGAATGTTAAATTTATCTCTTATTAAATAAATAGCTATTTGTCTAGCATAAGTAACTTGTTGTTTGCGACTTGTAGAAGTTAAATCGTTAGTACTAATTTTAAAATAATCGCAAACAACTTGTTTTATATACTCAATTTGAGAATTATTTTCTATTTGAGTATCATTTTCTTTGTTAGGGATTAACGAATCTAAAGCGACATATACATTTTCTAAGGTAAATGGAATATTTAATGATACACAATATGTTACATATCTTCTTAAAGCTCCTTCAAGATCTCTAACATTATTTGGGAATGTATTAGAAATATATTCTAAAACTTCTATTGGGACTTCAGCTGGATTGTTAAGTAAAAATTTTAGTTTGGTTTTTAAAATATTTATTCTTAAATCATTATCAGGAGTTTTAATATCAACATTTAAGCCCCAATTAAAACGGGATTTTAAACGAGCCATCATATTTTGAAGTTGGTTTGCAGAGCGGTCAGAAGTTATAACAATTTGCTTGTTGTTTTCATGTAAATATTCAAAAACTTTAAAAAATTCCTCTTGAGTAGATTTTTTTCCATCTAAGAATTGAATATCATCGACTAATAACACATCAGCTGATCGATAATAATTATAAAATTCTTCAATATTTTCTCTTCCCTTTTTAGTTGAAGTAGCTAAAAAGTAGTCTTCGGTGAATTGTTGAGCAGTTGTATAGATAACATTAGCATTAATGTTATTATCAAGTATATAATGGCCTATAGCCATCATTAAATGGGTTTTCCCTAATCCAACATCACCAAAAATATATAATGGGTTATATACATCCCCTGGTGCTTCAGCAACTTTCATTGCTGAAAGGAATGCAAATCTATTACTTTCTCCAACTACGAAATTACTAAAGGTGTATTCTGGGCGTAAATTTCTTCGAGATAGGTTATTTGTATAGTCTTTTGTTGGGTTAACAAGTTTATTATATTCACTTTGTTTTTTATCTTCTTCTGCTTCTTCTTTAGTAATTATTTTAAACATTATTTTGTCGTTAGTGAAGTTTGGCAAAATCTCTTGGTTAATTCGTTTGATTAGAAATTTTTCAATGCGAAACTTTGTTAAGACATCCGGAACAACTACATAAATGTAATTATTCTGAAATTTATAAACGCTGTAGTCTCGAAAAAGTTCATTAAATCGTTCATCATCGAGATTTTGTCTAACTACATTTAAAACTTGTTCCCAAAGATTCAAATATTGTTCCATAAAGTAAACACCTCGTACTTATACCTAAATAATACCATATTTTCGCTTAAAATTAAATACATAAATACTTATTTTTTTCATTTTTACTTTCCACATATCCACATTGGAAAACTAAAATGGAGAAAATGTGGAAAGGTATTTGAATTTTTATCAAAATGTGGAATGTGGAAAAGTGTTAAAATATGTCTAAAATATTAAATTAGTTGTTTATATATATATAATAGGAAAGAGTTTTATTAATTTTATCATATTTTTTAACAAAATAAAAGAATATTTGATATTATTTATCAAAAAAATTAAATGTGTAAAAATTTTTGAAAAATAATTATTCACACCCTTTTCCACAATCTCTTTTTTATAAAACAATATATAAATTTTATAAAACAAAAAAATTTTTGGCTATATGATTTTTATAAAAATAGGCAGTAAAATAAATAAGCCTTGCAAAATGGACAAAATTAAGGTAAAATTAATCATAGTAGAGAAAATATTCCAAATTAGAAGGAGATATACTATGAGTAAAAATAAAAAAGAACAGCCAAAAGGGATCTTTCAACGCGTAAATGAGGCAATAGTTTCACTTAATAAAATAGCAATATTGATAATTTTTATTTTATATGCTGGAATTTTAACTCTAATTTTAAGTTTAACGACACTTTCACCTAAAGAAATATATTCTTATCCGTATGTTCCTAACTATGAACATTTAACTTATAATGATGATGTTGGAACATTGTTAAAAATTGTATATCAATATGATTTCGATATTAACAATAAATTAGACAAATCTATTGGGATAAATACGATATTAAATACATTTCCAGGTCGAGAAACAAAAAATCGTAAATTTATGCCAAAAGCTTTATTAACGAACGGAAAAATGCATTACTTTAGTCAATATGATAACTATGAAAATGTAAATCACCATTTAAATTTTCCAAACGGAACTGATCCAAAAAGTATTTTTATTGCAATGGAATATATTGATAAAGAAGGACAAAAAAAATATTATACCCTTCGCGAAGATCTTTTTACCTTATCTAAAGATGATTTAAATAAATACCAAGAAACATATGATAATACAAATATTATTATTACTATTCAATCGGAACAAGGTGAAAATAATATTAAGGTTGACTTAAATATTAATGTAAAAGATATTTCTACTGATCAACAAAAATTATTTTATCATGTTGATGTTCAAACTTGGGTTGTTACGAAAGATCAAAAAATATATCCATTTATAGGTTTTTATAATTTTACTAATATTCAACGTAATACAATGTCAGATAATGGGAAATATATACCTGTAAAGTTGAATGCAGAGTATTTTTATGTAAAGGTTAAATATTATAATAGTTTAGATAAATTTGTTAATAATATTAATCATTCTCAAGAAATTTTATATAAAATTCCAATTTCACAAACATTAAAACAATAAAATATGATATTTTTGTTGACTTTAAATCAAATATAATATATAATTAGTCGACAAGTTTTTGTAGTAATAGGGAGGTGCTCGAAAATGAAACGAACATATCAACCAAACAAACGTAAAAGAAGCAAAACGCATGGATTCCGTGCACGTATGGCAACTCCTGCAGGACGTAATGTGTTAGCTCGTCGTAGACAAAAAGGAAGAAAGAGATTATCTGCATAAAATAATAAATGCCTGGACCACTAGAAATGTCACATTATTAATCTAGAGGTCTTTTTCTTTTCAAAGATATAATATTATTTTATGTAAGGAGTCGACAGTGAAAAAAAAGTATCGTTTGAAAAAGAGTCATGATATTGAAAAAGTAGTGAAAAGCAAAAAGAGTGTGGGAAATAAATATTATGCAATCTATTATATGTCGAATGAATTACCATACCCACAAATAGCTATTTCAATATCACGTAAATTTGGAAATGCCGTTAAGCGGAATTATCATAAACGCGTTGTTCGCGAGATTATGCGGGAGTTTTTAAAAGAAATTCCAAATTATGCAATATTAATCGTAGTAAAAAAAATGGCTGAAGAGTTAAGTTTTCAAGAAAAAAAAGAACAAATTTGGCAGTTACTAAAGAAACTGAGCAAACAAGAGAAAGGTGTTTAAAATGAACAAAGCAAACAAAAAGAAGGTACTAGTAGTATTGTTTTTGGTGTTATTAACATTTATTTTAACAGGATGTCGTACTCAAGATGACACAGTAGCTATTCCAAATAATTTCAAAGATTTATTTGGCGGAAGTTTATGGGATTTTCTAGCATGGCCAATGGCAAAATTGTTATATTTCATTGGTAAATATTTAGTGGGCGGAAATTATGGGGTTGCTTTAATTATAACAACTATCATTATTAGAACTATTGCCTGGCCAATTTATGCTAAAACAAACGATATGAGTTTAAAAATGCAATTAATGGATCCTGAAGTTAGAAAAATAGAAGAAAAATATGAAGGAAGAAACGATGATATTAGTCTTCGAAACAAACAATTAGAATTAGCGCAATTATATCGTAAATATGGAATCGGGTTAGGAGGATGTTTGTTACCATTTTTCCAACTTCCAATATTCATTGCGTTTTATTCTGTAGTTCGAAGAGTACAAGCAACACCATGGTTAAAAGAAGCGTTAACTTTCCGTTTTTTAGGAATTGACTTATCTATTGGACGTGATGGTGGAACAAAACAAGCTGTAGCTGTGTATATCTTTGCGGCGTTAGTTGGATTAACTCAAATTGGAAGCCAAATCTTAATGAACTATAGACAAAAGAAAATGAAAGAATCCGCGCAAGCAAATGTTCCTGAATACCGTCGTAAAACTCCAACAGAACAACAAATGCAAACTGAAAAAATGATGAAATTTATGTTTTATGGATTAACTGTTATGATGGTTTTATTTGTTATTAGCAGCCCTGCAGGATTAGGATTATACTGGCTAATCGGTAACATTTATTCTACATTACAAAGTACTATTAGTCATAAATTAAGCGGGCGTCGATTAGAGCAATTACGAAAAAAACATAGTGTAATTTAAAATGGAGGATCCAATGATAAAAAGAGTATATGAGGTAAAAACCTTAGAAGAGGCCCAAGAATTAGCAGTTAAGGATTTAAATTTAAGTTTAGATGACTTAAATTTTGAAGTTGTCTCTGAAAAGAAAGGATTTTTAGGTCTTGGTGGGAAACTAACCGTCGAAGTTTCTACCAAAATAGATGGGATTACACGCGGAAAAGAGTATTTGAAGGCAATTTTAAAAAATATGAAAATTAACGGTTTTATTGAAACTAAAGTTAGAGGAAATGTTGTAAATTATAATATTGAGACCCATGAAAACAACGGATATTTAATTGGAAAAAATGGTAAAAACTTATTAGCTATCCAATCTCTTTTAGTTACCGTAGTAAATAATTTTTATGATGAAGGAGAAACTAAAACGGTTGTTTTAGATATTGGGGAATATAAATCTATTCGCAAACGCCAATTAGAAAAATTAGCAGTTACAATTGGCAAACAAGTTGCTCGTACTAAACAACCTGCGGTTTTAGATAATCTAAACGCCTATGAAAGAAAAATCATTCATACCAAATTAGCTTCATGGAAAGATGTAAAAACCCATTCTGAAGGTATTGAACCTAATAGACATTTAATTATTTCTCCAAAATAATTGCAATAATTAATGCTTGTCTTACGACAAGCATTTTTTAATAAAAAACTCTTAAAATAGACAATTCTATTTTAAGAGTTAAGTAATTAACTAATTTTTTTCTTTAAGAAATTAACAAACACACTGATATCTTTATTCACTTTATATTCTTCTAAAGCATTGAAATATTCTTTGCTTTCTTCTTGATAGATTATAACTGGTGGTAAACCATTCATTAATAAAAAGTAATTTAAAACTAAACGAGCGCAACGCCCATTTCCATCTAAAAAAGGATGAATTTTAGCTAATTGAACATGGCTATAAGCGATTTTTTCTAAAATATCACCTTCATAGTTTTCTAATGTTAAAAAGTATTTTTTCATACGATCATATACTTTTAAATAACTTGGAGGGGTATGATTAGAACCTTTAATTGAAATATCAACTTTACGATATAAACCACCGTTTGATTCTTCGCCCATTAATACTTCGTGTAGGTCTTTTAAAAGTTCTTCAGTTAAAGGTTGATTATTTTTAACTAAATCTAAAACAAAATCTAAAGCTTTCTTATGGTTAATAATTAAACTGAATTGTTTGTTTGTTGAATCGAATTCTTTTGTAGATAAGGCTTTTTTGACGTCTTCGTAGTTAATCTCAGGATGTTCAAAAAGTAAAGAATTATAGATAAAATCTATAATAAAGTTTTGTGATAAATTGGGAAAATTTTGCGCATTTACATGCGCTTTAGATATTGTTTGTTCAGCCATTAAAGTACCTCCTTTTGATTAATTTCATTATACCATATAAAAACATATAATGAAAGCCTTTTATTGTTTTTAAGGATTAAATTATATATTTTTAAAATAAAATATGATATAATTTTATTGGTGAGTATAATGAAAATCCGCTTTCAAAAATATTTGAAAAGACTTCTTCTTTTTCTTTTAGCATTAGCATTTATTTTTACGGTTAACGGAACAATTGAAAGACAATATGTAAAACGCGAAATTAGAGATTTTGTTAGTCGAGCAGAGTATATTGCCCCAGGGGTCTTATTTGATTATGACGACACAAAAGAGCGGTTTTATATTGTTAGAAAAAAATATGATTATGAAGATGTAAATTATAATACTTATGATTATATAAATGAATATATTGGTTCAACCGGAGATATTATCGTAACTAATCGTAATCCTTTATCAGAAATCAAAATATTAGACTCTTTAATTGTACATTTTTGGATTGGACATGCTGGGTTAGTACTAACTGATGATGGAAGCCAAACACTTGAAATAGTGGGGAATGATACCTTGGAATCAAATGAAGTATTAGAACTTGATAATACTTTTAATATTAACCTGCGTGGTGAAGAAGTCGTTGGTTTAAGAATCAAAGGAATTACTAGTGAAAATAAAGAAAGAATTCAAGTAATCAAAGATAAATATTTAGGGAAAAAATATAATTACTTATTCATAATTAATCTAGCTAACCGTTTTTATTGTATCGATTTAATTACAAGAGTATTAGAGGATGTTGGAATAAGAATTAATTATGATTTTTGGGTTAGCACTGGCAATGATATGATAACAAGTAAAAATACATATTTATTTTACTATTCATATGTTGATAAAAAAGGTATAATTCATCGATATTTTTTAGTTGATCAAGAATTTTCAATATAATAGGGAAGTGATATAGTTGTATAATGATACAATTGTGGCAATATCAACAGCGCTTGGGAAAAGTGCGATTTCTATTGTACGATTAAGCGGACCAGAAGCGATTGAGATTGCTAATAAAGTTTTTAAGGGACCTGATTTAAGTAAAGTTTCATCGCATACCATTCATTATGGAAAAATAATTGATGGTGATGAAATCATAGATGAGGTATTAGTATCAGTTTTTCGTGCTCCCAAAACATTTACTCGAGAAGACGTTGTTGAAATTAATTGTCATGGCGGAATGTTTGTTACAAATAAAATATTAGAATTATTACTTTTAAAAGGGGCTAGACTGGCGGAAGCGGGAGAATTTACTAAACGAGCATTTTTAAATGGTCGGATAGATCTAACTCAAGCCGAAGCAGTAATGGATATTATTGAAGCTCAAACCACTAATAGTTTAAAAATGGCTAATTATGGATTAACTGGACACGTTAAGAAAATGATCATAAACTTTAGACAAAAATTACTAAATACTATTGCTAGAATAGAAGTAAATATTGATTATCCTGAATACGAAGATGAATATCAAATAACAAATGATTATATTGTTCCTGTTATTAAAGAGTTACTTCATGAGATTAATGTTATTTTAAAGCGTGCAGAAGTCTCTAAAATAATGAAAGAAGGGATAAGCACAGCTATTATCGGGAAACCAAACGTCGGAAAATCAAGTCTTTTAAATGCCTTACTTCGTGAAGAACGTGCAATCGTTACAGATATTGCTGGGACAACTAGGGATTTTGTAGAAGGGAGTATTAATTTAGGCGGGTTAGTTTTAAATCTAATTGATACTGCTGGAATTAGAAAAACTGAAGATATAGTTGAACAAATTGGCGTTAAAAAAACACATGAAATTATCGAACAAGCCCAATTATTAATCTTAGTATTTGACTATAGTTCTACGCTAACCGAGGAAGATTTAGAAATTTTAAGGTCAACTGAAGGGAAAAAACGTATTATTGTAATTAATAAACGAGATTTAAAGCAAAAAATTGATTTGTCATTATTTAAAGAATATTTATTGGTCTCTTCATTTAATGATGAAGATATTGAAATTCTAGAGAAAAA
Organism: Acholeplasmatales bacterium DTU056; assembly: GCA_001512985.1. Taxonomy (GTDB): domain Bacteria; phylum Bacillota_I; class Bacilli_A; order ML615J-28; family CAG-698; genus DTU056. Next base: position 24,353 of record LFRX01000029.1, on the reverse strand, counting down.
AATTAAAGAAGTATGTAATATCGTAGAAGCAAATGAATTAGATTATACTTATATTGGGAATGCAAGACAAATTGCAAAATTAAAACAAGCATATCAATATTTGCTTGATGCTCAAGAAAGTATCAAACAAGAAAGACCAATTGATATAATAGGGCTTGATTTAACTAACGCTTGGAATACTTTAGGTGAAATTATTGGGGAAGTAGGTACTGATCAATTAATTAATGAGTTATTCTCACAATTTTGTCTTGGGAAATAAAAATAGTCCTTATTCTCAAATGAATAAGGACTATTTTTGCTAAATATTAAATTTTTTAATGACAAATGGGAATAACCCTAAACCTAAAAAGGAAATTAAAAAGTAACGTAAGCATGTATAAATTAATTTATTTGGGAAAATTAATTTTAGCCCCATCATGCATCCTAATAAAACGACAATTGACAATAAGAATCTAATTGTTTTTTTCTTAATTGAAACATTTATAGAAAAATTAACATATTTGTTTTCTAAGTAAATAGCTGGAATGAAGCCTAAATATAATGAGTAAATTTTGTAGAAGTCATTAGAAATTTTAATTGGTAATCCTAGATTTTCATGGAAAAATAAGAAAGGAGTAAATATTAGTAATTGAATTATAAATAATAACATTTTAGATTTTAAAGTGTTACTATAACGATCGTATAAATACCAACCAGTCCATGCCCATAAAATTCCTAAAATAGTTCCGACTAAGACGTCTTTTGGGAAATGAACCCCCAAATATAATCTAGATATTGCAATTAAAAAGATTAACACATTTACTAAAATCCAAAACCATTTACGTTGGACTCTTAATGCTAATGTAGTGTAAAATGTCGCGGCATTTTGGGTATGGCCGCTTGGGAAAGAACTACCTGTTGCAGTTTTAGTTCGAATCGCTCTTACCTCATCGGGATACATTTCAAATGGGCGTTTATGAACAAATATACCTTTTAAAGTATTATTAATTAAAATCGAACCAAAAAGAGAAAAGGCGATTTTTTCACCTAAACGTTTATCATAGGTAAAATATACAAAAGCTAATATTGTTATAATAATTGCTTCTTCTCCTAAAACGGTAATTAGTTGGAATAAAGCATCGAAAAAAGGATTACTAAATGACTGAATTTTTTTAATAATTGTTAGTTCAAAATTACTCATAATTACCACACTTTCTATAATTAATGTGTAATATTATATTCATTTTATCTTGATAGACAAATTTTGTCAAACAATAATTAAAAAGAAGGCATTAAAATTGATGCCTTCTTAAAACTGATTAAATCATTTATTAGTTACTTCGCTTATTGTTTGAACTAAACTAGTAATGCCTTCAAAGTTTGATGGGATAATAATTTTTGTTGCTGTACCGTTAGCAAGTTCTTTCCAAGCATCAAAGGATTTTAGAGTTAAAACAGATTGATCTATACCTGCTTCTTTTAGTAATCTTAACCCTTCGGCAGTTGCACGATGAACAGTTAAGATTGCTTCAGCTTGACCTTGTGCTTCTTCAATTAATGCGCGACGTTTTGCTTCTGCTTCTAAAATTTTAGATTGTTTAAAACCTTCAGCGCGAAGAATTGCGGAACTTTTTTCTCCTTCTGCAATCAAAATTGCTTCACGGCGTTCACGTTCAGCACGCATTTGTTTTTCCATTGCATCGCGAATATCTTTTGGAGGGATAATATTTTTTAATTCAACACGAGTAACTTTAACTCCCCAGGCATCTGTTGCTTCATCGATTAATGAGCGCATTTTAGAGTTAATGATATCACGACTTGTAAGAGTTGTATCTAATTCTAGATCACCGATAATATTACGTAATGTTGTTGCTGTTAATTTTTCTAAAGCAGACATTGGATTTTCGACACCGTATGTAAATAGTTTAGGGTCAGTGATAGAGAAAAATACAACAGTATCAATTTGAATTGTAACGTTGTCTTTTGTAATAACAGGTTGAGGATCAAAATCTAGCACTTGTTCTTTTAATGAAATAGGTTTAGACGCACGATAAATAAATGGAATTAAAAAGTGAATACCTGTTCCCCAAGTTGTATGATAACTACCTAACTTTTCAACAATCACCGCATGAGCTTGTGGAACAATTCTAAATGATGAAGCAATAATAATAACAACGATTAACAATAACACCATTAAAATAATCGCTATTGTTGTACCAACATCTAAAAAGATCATCTTTCTTCCTCCTTTATTTTTATTGACACAGTTAAATTAATAAAATCTAAATCTAATAAATCGTCGTTTTGTTTTAAAACTTTTAGAAATTGATCATTATCGATATTTCCTTTTGTATTATTTATATATTCTTGACAAATGGAATGTAATAATTCGAAGATTAGTGTTTTTTTATAGGAATAATTTAAATAATTTTGTATGTAATATTCAAAATCAATAATATATTCTAATGAATCACTATCATTAACAAATGTTTTTGTGTAATTTTGAAGAGTAATTGGAACTTTATCACGAATTTTTTCAACACCAATTAATCGAAAGTATATCCCCTTTTTCCAGGTGTTATGATATACCCCAAGTCGCTCTACAATATACACTTTATCCTTTGGAACAATTGTTACCCCAGAGATAATAACAAATAATACTAAAGTAATTAGGACAATGCATAAAATTGTTTGAACAGTAGATAATAAAAACATTTCTTCCTCTAAAATTCTATATTATTTAATTTTTCTTCAATTTTGCTAACAACTAATTTAGTTCCATTAATAGCGTTAATATATACTCTCTCCCCTTCTTTAAATTCATCTCCGACTGGACTATATGCACGCCAATATAAACCTTCTACTTTTACTTCGCCTAGCTCATCTTTTTTGATGTCTTTTGTAACAATAGCTGTCATTCCAACTAAACGATCAAAATTTGTTCTAACAATTTCACGTTTCATAAATTTTTTTGTCAATGGCCGAGTCGCAAATAACAAAATTATTGAAATTCCTAAGAAAACGAAAAATTGTACTAAGAATGGTAAATTAAATGCTGCACAGATGATTGCGCCAATTGAACCAATAATAAACCAAATAGATACTAAGTCTTGAGTAGCAAACTCAATTCCCACTAGAATTATTAATAAAACAATCCAAAAAACTACAAATAATATTTGAAATTCCATTTGTGAAAGTAGTAGAATCAAGTTATCACCTCATCTAAATGGATTATTAGAAATTTGTTTTTTTGGTCCCACTCACACTTAAACTTGTAGGAAGAACTTAGTTCAAAGTCAAGATTAAAGACATTACTTATTTTGCTTACAATAGCCTTACCATTAATTCGAGCATAGCTTGGTTTGATAGAAATATCTAACAAGTCAGTATCTTTATAAATTCCAAGGAGCGTTTCTTCTTTGGTTAAGGGCTTGATAACTAAAATTTTTTTGTTATTTTGGTGATAACCGATTATTACTTTGTAAGCGTGAGTGAAATATTCGGCTGCCACAGTGTTTAAAGTAATGTTGGTCTCATATATTGTGACAAATCCAGTCAAATCTTTTGAAAACCACTGCACTTGCACTCGAATCACCTCTCCAAATTTATTCTTCACCAATATTATAATTCATAAAAATTCAAAAGTCAACAAATTAATCCAAAAAAATTTAAAACTTTTCAAAAGTTATAAAATTTTTGCTAAAGGGCAAAAAAACACTAAAAACAATTGAAATTGACTTTGAGGTTGTGATATAATAATGAAAGTACATTAAGGAGGATATTATGAGTGCACAAAGAAGATTAATTGGTTTGTTATTAGCAATAATAATCCCTATCCTTGCTACAGTTTTCATTATTAATTATTCTTATAACTGGGAACAGTTTCAAACACAATTTCGTCGTGAAGTTATAAGTAAAGGTAAAACAAGCGAAGAAAGTATTGATAACTATATTAATTTTATTAGTTATAAATATCAAAAAGAACCTTTCATACATGAAGTTGTAAAAGATGACGAAGGAAATGTTCTATTTGAATTTAAAATCATTAGAACTGTTTCATTAGTTCAAGATAAACCAGATGAGGTTCGTTATCGATTATTCTTATATAATGTAAATTACGATAAAATAGGATTAAATAAAACTGAATTTGACTTTAATATTTTAATTCATGTTGAAGGAGTCCAAGACGATGAAGAAAATTATGAGGAAATCCCACATCGTCGTACAGTGTTTTATGACTCATATTATTTAAAAGACTTAGGTGGAAATCCTCATAGTACGCGTTACACCAAACCATTGTATGTTAAAGAACGCCAATTCTATGCTATTACGGACTTTCCAAAAGATAAACCAGTTCGCTTAATTATCAGTTATACTGGCTTAAAATATGATCAAGAAAATCGTGAATTTAAACCATCTGATCCAGATAATTATATTGAATTTTTAAATATAGAATTTGATGATTTTACTTTTGATGTTGACGATTTAGATATCGATAGTGATGATTATGCTTTCGGATATAATGATGATATTAAGAAAGCCGGATATAATCAATTTATTTTTAAAACTAAAATATGGTGGATTGCATTATTAACATTATTAGTTACTGGTATTATCACATTCTCCTTCTACTTTGTTTGGGAATATGAAAACAAAATGAAACAACAAGCTAAATCAAAAAGAAAACGATAAGGAATTATAAGGCTGTTAACTGATAATGTTAACAGCCTAATTATATGTAAATTTAGTAAAGTAAATCGAGGTGGCTAATGAACGCTCAAGAAATTGAAAGAGCTTTGATTACAAGATATCGTGCGAAATTATATCGTCCATTCATTCGAGCAATCCAAGAGTATGAATTAATCCAAGAAGGCGATTATATAGGTGTATGTATATCCGGGGGAAAAGATAGTTTTTTATTAGCCAAACTTCTACAACACTTACAAAAACATAGTAAGTTCCCGTTTAGTGTTAAATACTTAGTAATGAATCCAGGTTATACGCAAGAAAGTCTACAATTAATCAAAGAAAACGCTAATAAATTGGGATTGGATATTATTATTAAAGATTCAAATATTTTTGAAATTGCTCAAAAAATGAGTGAAAAACCATGTTATTTATGTGCAAGAATGCGTAGAGGATTTTTGTATCAATTTGCTAAAGAACAAGGATGTAATAAAATAGCCTTAGGGCATCATTTTGATGATGTTATTGAAACAGTTTTGCTGAATATATTTTATTCTGGACGTTTTAAATCAATGGTTCCAAAATTGAGATCAGAAAATTTTGAAGGGATGGAATTAATTCGTCCATTAGTATTTGTTCGTGAAAGAGATATTATTAATTT
>LFRX01000029.1:13167-19001 GCA_001512985.1 Acholeplasmatales bacterium DTU056 | reverse complement strand
AGATTAAAGCATTAATTGCTAAGTTACGAGAGATTGATAAAAATATAGAAATTAATATTTATAAAAGTACTGAAAATGTAAACCTAGATCGTTTGTTGGGGTATAAACTAAATAATAAGAAACATACGTTTTTAGAATTATACAATCAAATAGAAGAATAAAATAATAAAATTTGTAATGATTAATAGTATTTTTTAAAAAATATGATATAATAAAGATTAGTAGAAAATTTTGGCATTTCATATGGTATTTTTAAAATTTAGTAATAAAAAATTTAAGGAGGAACAACATGTCTAAGAAAAAATTTGTTTACATGTTTTCAGAAATTGATGCCACAATGCGGAACCTTGCTGGAGGTAAAGCTGCAAACTTAGGTCAAATGACGAAATTAGGCCTTCCAATTCCACAAGGTTTCACTGTAAGTACTGAGGCTTGTACTGAGTATTATAAACAAGGCAAACAATTAACAAAAGAAATTCAAGAAGAGATTTTTGAGCATGTTACAAAACTAGAGCAAATTACTGGTAAAAAATTTGGTAATCCAGAAAATCCATTATTAGTTTCTGTTCGTTCTGGTGCTCGTGTATCAATGCCTGGAATGATGGATACTATTTTAAACTTAGGGTTAAATGATGAGGTTGTAGAAGGATTAGCAAAAGTCACAAATAATCCTCGATTTGCATATGACTCATATCGCCGTTTCATTCAAATGTATTCTGATGTTGTAATGGGATTAGATAAAAGTCGCTTTGAAGTAATCATTGACGAAATGAAAGAAGAAAGAGGTATCAAATTTGATACTGAATTTACTGCTGAAGACTTAAAAGAAATGATTGCTAAATTCAAAGCGTTCTATAAACAAGAATTGAAGGCTGATTTCCCAAGTGATCCAAAAGAACAATTATTAGGTGCTGTTAGTGCGGTATTTAGATCATGGGAAAACCCACGTGCTATTTATTACCGTATGCTAAATAATATTCCTCATGATTGGGGAACAGCTGTTACTGTTCAATCAATGGTATTTGGTAATAAAGGAGAAACGTCAGGAACAGGTGTTGCTTTCACTCGTAACCCTGCTACTGGTGAAAATAAAATTTATGGTGAATATTTAATTAATGCTCAAGGTGAAGACGTAGTTGCTGGTATTAGAACTCCGTCATCAATTGATACATTAAAAGATATTATGCCACATATTTATGAACAATTTGTAGAAGTGGCGAAAAAATTAGAACATCATTACCGTGATATGCAAGACATTGAGTTTACTATTGAAGATAATAAATTATATCTATTACAAACACGTAGTGGTAAACGCACTGCTCAAGCTGCATTACGAATCGCGGTAGAAATGTATGAAGAAGGATTAATTACTAAAGAAGAAGCTATCATGCTTGTTCAACCTGAACAATTAGACACTTTACTACACCCACAATTCGACCCACAAGCTTTGAAAAAAGCGCAAAAAATTGGTACAGGCTTACCTGCATCACCAGGTGCTGCTACTGGTAAAGTAGTATTTAATGTTGAACAAGTTATTGAATTTACAAAACGCGGAGAAAAAGTAGTATTAGTTCGTCTTGAAACATCTCCTGAAGATATTGAAGGAATGTATTTATCTGAAGGATTCTTAACAGCTCGTGGTGGAATGACATCACATGCAGCGGTTGTTGCTCGTGGAATGGGTAAATGCTGCGTTGCAGGATGCCATGATTTAAAAATTAATGAAGAAGAAGGATATTTTGTTCTTGGTGGAAAAACAATTCGTTTAGGTGATTATATAGCAATTGATGGATCTACTGGAGCTGTTTATGGTGAAAGAATTCCTACTGTTCCAGCCACAATCACAGGTAATTTTGAAAAATTCATGAATTGGTGCGATGAATTTAGAAGATTAAAAATTCGTACAAATGCTGATACACCAAAAGATGCTAAACAAGCTCGTGAATTTGGTGCTGAAGGAATCGGACTTTGTCGTACTGAACATATGTTCTTTGAAACTGACCGCATTAATGCAATGCGTGAAATGATCGTTGCAAATAACGAAGAGCAACGTAGAAAAGCTTTAGAAAAACTTCTTCCAATGCAACAAAAAGACTTTGAAGAAATTTTCGAAGCGATGGGAGACTTCCCAGTAACGATTCGTTACTTAGATCCACCTCTACATGAATTTTTACCAAGTCAAGAAGAAGACATCATTGAATTAGCTAAAGAGTTGGGTATTACAGTTGATGACTTAAAAGCTAAAATTAATTCATTACATGAGTTTAACCCTATGATGGGTCATCGTGGATGTCGTTTGTCAATTTCGTATCCTGAACTTGCTGAAATGCAAACTACTGCAATCATTAATGCATACATTAACTTTAAAAAACGTAATCCAGAACACAAAGCAGTTCCAGAAATTATGATTCCATTAGTCGGCGAAGTTAAAGAGTTAAAATACATTAAAGATATTATTGTAAAAACAGCAGATAAATTATTAAAAGAAGCTGGTATGGAAGTTAATTATCTAGTAGGAACAATGATAGAAATTCCACGTGCTACAGTACTTGCTGATGAGATTGCTCAAGAAGCAGAATTCTTCAGTTTTGGAACAAATGACTTAACTCAAATGACATTTGGTTTCAGCCGTGACGATGCTGGAAAATTCTTAAAAGATTATTATGAAAAACGTATTTTTGAAAATGATCCATTTGCTCGTCTAGATCAACGTGGCGTTGGTAAACTTGTAGAATTGGCTGTTAAATTAGGACGTCAAACAAAACCTAACTTAAAAGTTGGGGTTTGTGGTGAACATGGTGGAGAACCAAGTTCTATTGAATTCTTCCATCGTGTTGGATTAGATTATGTATCTTGCTCACCATTCCGTGTTCCAATTGCCCGTCTTGCAGCGGCTCAAGCAGCAATTAAAGAAAAACGTGCGAAATAATTAAAAAAACGCGAGTTAACAATAAATGTTAACTCGCGCTTTTTATTAAAAATCACAGTTTCGATAAGTTCTTGGATAAGGAATAACGTCACGAATATTTTCGACTCCAGTAACATACATAACTAATCTTTCAAAACCTAATCCGAATCCAGCATGCTTTGTACTACCATATCGTCTTAAATCTAAATACCATTGTAAATTATCAATCGGAATATTTAATTCATTCATACGATTAATTAGGACATCTAAGCGTTCTTCACGTTGACTACCGCCAATTAACTCACCAGCACCTGGAACTAGTAAGTCCATAGCAGCGACTGTTTCATTATCATCATTAACACGCATATAAAATGCTTTGATATGTTTTGGCCAGTTAGTAATAAATACAGGACCTTTAAAGTAAACATCAGTTAAGAATTTTTCATGCTCGCTTCCTAAGTCATCGCCAAACTGTGGTCTTTTTTCAAAGTTATAATCTGCTTTATTAATTATTTCGATGGCGTCTTTGTATGGACAACGAACTATTTTTGATTTTAATAAATCCTGTAATTGTTTAATTTTACCTGGATAAACAAATTCGTCAAAAAACTTCATTTCAGTTGAGGCATTTTCTAAAATAAATTGAACAACATATTTTACCATTTCTTCTGCAAGATTCATATTATCTTCTAAATCCGCAAACGCAATTTCTGGTTCTATCATCCAAAATTCTGCAGCATGTTTTACTGTGTTAGAATGCTCAGCTCTAAAAGTTGGTCCAAAAGTGTAGATTTTTTTAAAAGATTGAGCGAAAGTTTCACCTTCTAATTGACCAGTGACTGTTAGACTAACTCTTTTACCAAAGAAATCTTTAGAGTAATCAACTTCAGTTGGAGTGCTTTTTGCTAAAGCCTCTAAGTCTAAAGTGGTAACTTGAAACATTTGGCCGGCACCTTCGCCATCATTGTCAGTAATAATAGGGGTATGAACATAAATGAATTCACGTTCTTGAAAAAACTTATGAATGGCATAAGCAAGAAGACTACGAACTCGGAATACAGCATTAAATAAGTTCGTACGTGTTCGTAAGTGAGCGACTTCACGCAAAAATTCTCTTGAATGGCGTTTTGGTTGAATTGGATAATCTTCTAGGCTATCCCCTTCTAAGTAAACATCTTGCGCTTTAATTTCAAATGGCTGTTTTGCTTGAGGAGTTAAAACTAAAATACCTTTTACTCGTAAAGCTGCTCCTACTCTAAATTTCGAAACATCTTTAAAATTTTCTAAAGCGGTGTCATAAACGATTTGAATTGATTCAAAATGTGAACCATCATTTAAATTAATAAAGCCAAACTCCTTTTGAGCCCGATTTGCTCTAATCCAACCTTCTATAACAACCTCTTGACCACTTAATTTTAAGTAGTTTTTCATTAAATAATTTACACTAGTTTTCATATTAACCTCCTAATTAATATTATTTTATAACAAAAAAAGTCCTTAGGATAAACCTAAGGACGAAAAAATTTCGCGGTGCCACCTTAGTTCACCTTTATATAAAAAGGTGCCCTCATTAGCCGATAACGCTGGCCAGCGATTGAGTCTACTCAACGCAAAACTTGCGTCTTTCTTTCAATAGCTCAAAGGTGTTCCTCTAGTTCGCATTATTCATAAGTTCTCACTACCCTTATGTCACTGTAAATAATGACTTGAACTAGAAGTCCTTATCAACGCTTTATGGGTATTTTATTACCTAAATTATACCATTGTTTTTTGAATTGTCAATATATTAATCTTCATCAGGTCTTTGCATATAAAATGGATCAATAATGTTTTGAGCAATATTAAAGCAATGGTCACTAATACGCTCTAAGTTCGATAGAATATCAACATAGTGAATATCTTCTTGAGATAAATGACCAGCACTAATCAAATTGAACTGAGATTTTCTAAATTTTCTTTCTAGTGTATCAATTTCGGATTCTAAAGAAACAATTTCATATGCTTTTGTAATACTCTTTAAATTAAAACAATCAATTGTGTTTTGAATTTGTTTATGAACTTGATTAAAGAAATTATTAAATTCTTCTTGCAAATTAGTTGTGATTGAAATACCTTGTTCATATCGATCTGTCATAAATTCCACTAAGTTTACACAGTGATCGCCAATTCGTTCAAAGTCACGAATAGTATCAAGATATATGATTTGATATAAACGAGTACTTGATTTTAAATTAGCGGTCGGCATTCGAATTAAATAGTCGTGGATGACTTTATCATAAAAGTCAATTTTGCGTTCTAAGTTTTGACATTCTTCAATATATTTAGTATTATTCTCATTAAAATATCTATGGGCAACATCAAACATCTCTAAGGTGACTTGTCCCATTTCTACTATCAAAGCTTTTGCAGATTCTAACGCCAATACTGGCGAAGTTTCAAGTAACTCATCACTCAACTTGTCCGCAATATGCACAGCCAAAGATTCTTTGGCTGGAATAATTTTAGTAACAAGTTTTGCCAATAAATCTACAAAGAAAAATAATATAATTGTAACAATAACATTAAAGAAAATGTGCGCAAACGCAATTGTCATTTTTGGATTATTAGGTAGGTATGATTGCTGAACCCAGGTGAATAATCTTGTGTAAGGAGTTAGGAAAATTAAAAATATTAAAGCTCCTAAAACATTAAATAATACGTGGGATAATGCCGCTTGTTTAGATTCACGTGATCCACCAATTGATGCCAGCATAACAGTAATAGTTGTTCCGATGTTTGCGCCAAGCAAATAACCTAAAGCATCTTTTAATGTAATACCGATACCTGTTTGAATACTAATCTCATAGAATTGTTGAAGGATACCAATCGAAGCAGATGAAGATTGAATAATAGCAGTTAGTATTGCTCCAGTTATAATTGATAGATA
>LFRX01000029.1:2579-13130 GCA_001512985.1 Acholeplasmatales bacterium DTU056 | reverse complement strand
AACCCAATTAAAATTCCACCAGTACCTTTAATGTTTTGCCGATTAAAGAATAGAATTAGTATAGCTCCAATTGCTATGAATAACAATGAATAGTTTTCAATTTTTAAACCTATTAAAAAAGCCGTAATTGTAGTACCTATATTAGCACCCATTATTACACCGATTGCTTGACGTAAATTCATCAAGCCGGCAGTAATTAATCCAACAACAATAACAGTAGTAGCCGAGGATGATTGAATTAAGACGGTTATTAAGGCACCTGTTAGTATGCCTTTAAAGATTGTTCCAGTTGTTTTTTGAATTAATAGTTTTAATTTATTCCCAGCTACAACTTTTAACGAATCACTCATCATATTTATTCCATAGAGGAATATTCCTAATCCACCGGCAATGAAAAAGGCCAGTTCACTTGGTGTTGTTGGATTAAATAGACTTAAAAAAGTGAGCATAGTCTTCCTCCTTTTATAACTTCAATCTTATTATAGTATAAAATAATAAAAAAAGAAAAAGTATTTTTGAAAACGAAAATGAAAACGTTCTTGAAAATATATAATTAACACTTATTAATTTTCCATGATAGTATATACTTATGTATAAAATATGGAAATTATATTAAAATATAAAAAGTATTTTAAATTAATGGTTATTTTGGTATAATAAACATATAAATAAGAAATGAACAAATTGTTTTAATAAAATGAACTATATATTATGATATAATTATTTCAAGGAGTGGTGGTTCATGTCATATCAAGCATTGTATCGAACATATCGTCCACACCAATTTAAAGACGTTGTTGGACAAGATGTTATTGTTAAAACTTTACAACAATCTATTATTAATAATAAAATTTCCCATGCGTATTTGTTCAGCGGACCACGTGGAACGGGAAAAACAAGTACTGCTAGAATTCTTGCAAAGGCTATTAATTGTGAAAATATGCAAAATGGAGAGGCTTGCCAACAATGTAAAACATGTCTTGATATAACGAAAGGGAACCACCCTGATGTTATTGAGATAGATGCCGCCAGTAACAACGGTGTTGATGAAATCCGTGATCTACGTGATAAAGTTAAATTTTTACCTGGTCAACTAAAATATAAAGTTTATATCATTGATGAAGTTCATATGTTAAGTCAAGGTGCTTTTAATGCGTTGCTTAAGACATTAGAAGAACCTCCCAAACACGCTATTTTTATTTTAGCCACAACTGAACCGCAAAAAATTCCTGCAACGATTCTTTCGCGTTGTCAACGCTTTGATTTCAAACCATTAAGTGTTAGTGTCATTATAGAACGTTTAAAAGAAGTTGTAAATAATGAGAATATTAACATTACTGAAGAAGCCATTAAGACGATTGCGGAGAATGCTGAAGGAGGAATGCGGGATGCTTTAAGTATCTTAGATCAAGCAATATCTTTTAGTAATACAACTATTAATGTCGATGATGTTAATGCAATTACTGGAGCAGTATCAATAGATAAAATTATTGAATTAGCAACAAATTTTGAAGAAGGAAATATTACAGAAATTTTAAAAACCATTAACGATTTATTGGATTTAGGAAAAGAACCAGCGAAGTTAGTGAATAATTTGTTGCAGTTTTACCGTGATTGTTTGTTATATAAAAATGCTGATATTGATTTTTTTAATAGATTGATTTTTGAAAAAGAAGGATTTAAAAAAATAGCAGAAAAATTACCTGAAGAAAAAATTTTTTATTATGTTAACATTTTAAGTGATGTTGCTTCGAAAATTAAATTTGCTAATAATCCACGAATATATTTAGAAGTAGCTTTTATTAAAATGGTTAATCTAGATTATGACAATAGTCAAATTACACAACGTATTTTTGAATTGGAGAAAAAAGTTGAAACATTAGCTTTAGGTAGTATAAATCGTGATGGACGCTTTGATGAGCAAGGTGATGGCGCACGCATTTCAATTTTAGAAATGAAGTTAAATAAAGTAGTTCAAGAACTAAGTAAATTAGAATTACACAACTTAGTTACAAAAGTTCATCAATTAGAGGAAAAAATTAATAATTTAAATCCTACACAAATTAACACTTCGACATTTAACGAATCATATTTAGATAATTTGTCACAGGAGATTAATAATCTAAAAGAGTCTTTCTATAACTTTGAAACTAAAAATTTATATCAAATAAATAATACTATTAATATTTTAGAAGATAAATTATCGTATCTAATTCAACAAGTTAACAATCAACCAATTAATAACGACAAGGGAATTTATCCTCAAGAATTATTTGATGATAATAAAATTAAATTAATTAACGACAAACTTGATGATTTAGAAGATAAACTATATAAACTTATTTCGGGAACACTACAAGCCCAACAAGCATCTGTATTTGGTAAAAATAAAAAACAACCTCCAAAACAAATTGCTTTGTTTGGGGACCAAGTTACTAATATAGATGAGTTTGATAAAAAAGTTGATTTAGAAGAAGATTCAAAAAATAGTTTAGAAAATCAAAGTAAAACCCAAACTCAACCAGAAAAAATTATTCATCCAATTAAATATGAAGATACAATTGAAAAATCCGAAGCCATTTCTAATGAAGCCAACTTATTTAACTTTACAAATAATAATTCAATAAAGGAAACTGAAAAATCATTAAACGAAGTTAAAGAACAAGAAATAATTAGAGAAAAAGAACAACCAAAAGAGTTAAATCAAGAGTTTGCTAAAGAAGAAGTAGTAAAAGAAGAAATTTATGAAAAACCGATTTCTAGAGTGAGTGTTGAACAAGCTCAAATGAGTGGGGACTTAAAAGACGTTAAAGAAGCTTCAGTAAGATATGAACCTGCATCAAAATCTCCACGACCAACTGGTGCGTATACTACTTACGATGTGCGTATTATTGAAAAAATATTACATGATTCAAGAACGCCAGAAGCACGAGCTGATCGTGAAAAAATATTAACCCAATGGAAATATATTGATCAAGGAATCGATCCATCGTTAATTAGTACAGCAGAAATATTAAAAGAAGGAATTGTTGGCGCTGTTGGTAAAAATCAAATAATACTTATTTTTGACGATGCAACCACAGTTAATCAAGTAATGCGTCCACGCTTTAAACGTCTGGCTAAAAAAATATTTGAACAAAGTTTAAGTGTTGATATTAATTATTATATGGCTTTACCTAAAGATACATGGCAAGAAAAACGAACTGAATATATAAATCAATATAATATCGGGATTAAATATCCAACTCTTCAGCCAATTAATAATCCAGAATTACATGAAGTCGAAGCTGAAGATGATTATGTTGATGAGCGTCAAAAAACTATTGAGAAAACAATAGAATTATTTGGTGAAGAATTAGTTAAAGTTGAATAGGAGGATTTATCGTGAATCAACAATTATTAAAACAACTAAAAAAAATGCAAGAAGAAATGATTCAAACTCAAAAGGAAATTGAGAATACAGTTTTTACTGCTTCAACTAGTGGAATTGTTACTGTTGGAGTTTATGGAACAAAAGAAATCGAGAGTATTAAAATTGATGACTCATTTGAAGTAGAATCTAAAGAAGATTTAGAAATGCTTGCTGAGATGATTATTGCAGCATGTCGTCAAGCTTATCGAGAAATTGATAAAACTACTGAAGAAAAAATGAGTAAGTTTAATTCTTTTCTTGGTGGTATGAATCCTTTTATTTAAGGAGGAATATCAGTGAAATATCCTGAAAGTTTAAGTAAATTAATTGCTAGTTTTCAGTTGTTCCCTGGAATAGGCCCCAAAACAGCTGAAAGATTGGCTTTGTATTGTGTTTTAAATTTAAAGGATGAAGATGTTCATCAATTTGCTAAAAATTTAATTGATTCTAAAACTGTAGTAGGATTATGTAAAAATTGTGGTATAATTACCGATGAAGAAGTTTGTTCAATTTGTAACGATAACAATCGTGAAGCAAAGATATTAGTTATAGAAAATACGAAAGAAGCTATTGCCATTGAAAAGATGAATAAATATTTTGGAAAATACCATGTTTTAAATGGGGTAATTTCACCGTTAGATGGGATTGGACCAAATGATATTAATATCGAGCAACTTCTAAATCGAGTTAAAGATGAATCAATTGAAGAAGTAATAATAGCGACAAGTGCTACTATGGAAGGCGAAACCACCGCATTATACATTTCTAAACTTTTACAAAATACCAACGTTTTAGTAACGCGAATAGGTTATGGATTACCAGTTGGTGGTGACATTGAATATGCGGATGAAATAACTTTGATAAGATCACTTGAAGGAAGAAGAAAAATGTAGTAAAATGTTATAAAAAAAGGAGTAATGAAATGGGGAATATTATTGAAACAATTCGCGGAGCATTAAGTGGTATTGTTGATAAACTGAATCAATTAGTAGAACCATATGTGAAGCCTGTCGTTGATTATATCAACGGGAGACAATATATCACTTTAGCTTTTATTTTTTTAGGATTAATATTATTATTAATCCCCGGGATTTTCGCCTATATTCGAAAAGCCTTTAAGTTTTTAGTCTTTTTAATAATTTTATTTACCATAATTTTTATAATAATCCGATTTGTATAACTAGGGAAGTAACCTTTCCCTAGTTTTTTTGTTAGGAAATATTCGCTTATTATAAATAAAATATTGTGTCAAAAAAGGTTAAAATAAGGAAAAATTTGCTTTTTAATAAAGGATATATTTTTAAAAAGGCTTTAAAAAGAAAAAAAAAATGATATAATTATATCACAATTATAATCAGTAAGGAGAGTAGAGGATGGATAGTAATCAAAAGCAAATCACCAAAAATGTCACATCACCGGATGATGTTAAAGTAACTCAAAACAATAATAGTAGTTCTAATCATCCAGGAGTTGAAGTACGTCTACAAAACATCACCAAGCGTTTTGTTGACAAAAAGGGAAATGTTACTGTAGCTGTCGATGATTTTTCGGTTGTTATACCCGCAGGAAAATTAATTGGATTATTAGGTCCATCTGGTTGTGGAAAATCAACAACATTGTATTTAATTGCGGGGTTGCACAAACCAAATGCCGGACGAATTTATTTTGGAAATGAAGATGTCACTGATCTTCCACCAGAAAAGCGCGGTATTGGTATAGTGTTTCAAAACTATGCTCTATTTCCGCATTTAACAGTTAGACAAAATATCATGTTTCCTCTTGAAAACATGAAAGTTCCTAAAAAAGAAGCTCTTCAAAGAGCCCAAGAAATGGCTGAACTTGTCCATATTGGCGATTTAATGGACCGTAAGCCAAGTCAATTAAGTGGTGGTCAACAACAACGCGTAGCGATTGCTAGAGCATTAGTTAAAAAACCAAAAGTATTATTATTAGACGAACCATTATCAAACTTAGATGCTCGTTTACGATTACAAACACGCGAAGAAATTCGTCGTATTCAACGGGAAACCGGAATAACAACAATCTTTGTTACCCATGACCAAGAAGAAGCAATGAGTATCTCGGATGAAATCATTGTTATGGATCGTGGAGTGAAACAACAACTTGACCATCCACAAAAAGTCTATGATGAACCAGTTAATCTATTTGTTGCGAAATTCTTAGGTAATCCTCCAATTAATGTGATTGAGGGATATGTAGAAAATAAACAATTAAAAACAGTTACTGGTAAAGTAATTCAAAACTTAGACGTAGAAGATCAAGAAGTTCAAATAGGTCTAAGAGCAGAATTCTTTATGATCTCAAAAAATGGAGGAATTGATGCGGAAGTAGAAATTGTAGAACATATTGGACGCGACACAATGATTATTTGTCGTATTGATGGTTATGAAAAAACGATTCGTGCAATTGTTCCATCAGACATCAATCTACAAATAGGACAGCAAGTTAAATTAGGATATAATAAAATATTTGTATTTGATAAAACTGGGGCGAGGTTGTTATAATGCTAGAGTTTAAAAGAGATCACTGGAAAGGATATATGTATTTGCTTCCAGCCCTAGTATTTATGGCAATCTTTACATTTTACCCAATTATAAAAACTTTTATCACTGCATTTTTAGAAGGTTATTCTATTTATGGTGATAGTCGGTTTAAATTAGGGCTTGGAAATTTCATCTATGTTTTTAAAGATAAACTTTTTTGGCGTGCGTTAGGAAATACGGCTTTAATGGTTATTGTTTCAGTTCCAGTTTCAGTTATTATTGCATTGTTGATTTCAGTGGCATTAAATTCCATTAAGAAATTACAAGGATTTTTCCAAACAGTATTTTTCCTTCCATATGTAACAAACACGATTGCTTTAGGGTTAGTTTTCTCAGTATTGTTTTCCAATAATGGATTAATTAATGCCATTATTGAATGGTTTGGAGGGACACCACGAGCATGGATTACAAACTGGCAAGGGCAAGGGGCTGTTCCTGGATATGATACAGTAACATATTGGCGCGGAATATTTGTTATTTCAATGTATACAATTTGGAATAGTTTAGCATTTAAAATTTTAGTATTCCTATCAGGGCTTCAAAGCATTGATAAACAATATTATCAAGCTGCTCAAATTGATGCCACACCTCGTTGGCGAGTCTTTACTAAAATAACAGTTCCATTACTTTCACCAATGATTGCCTATGTTACAATCACATCATTCATCGGTGCATTTAAAGCATATACAAGCGTAATTGCAATTTATGGTGAGACATTTGGTCCTCCAGGACAAGAAACTGAAAATATGTATATTACAATCGTTGGATATATTTATCAAAAACTACATCATTCTCGCGGTGCTGACTTATTCTCAGTTGCTGCTGCTGCCTCATTAATCTTATTTGGAATTATCTTACTGATTACACTGGTTCAATTACAAGTCAGTAAGAAACGTGTACATTATTAGGAGGTGTTGACAGTGGCAAATCCATTTACTAAAATGATTAATTCTATTAATCAACGTAAAAAAGTTAAAGAATTAGTTAATGATGATTTATATTTAAGTGAGAAAGAGTTGAAAAAATATAAAATTAAAAAAACTGTAATGAGTATTTTAATTTATACATTTTTAACTTTAGTTGCACTCTATATACTATTACCATTCTATTGGATGTTTGCAACCGCATTAAAATCTCCTGAAGAATTAATAGGAGAAATAACATTTTTCCCAAAAAAACTACGATTTGAAAACTTTAAAACAGCATTTACTTTTAGCAAAATTTATATAGAATCATTAGATAAAGAATTTCCTGGTTTCTTAGTATTTTATGGTAATACTGTGTTAGTAGCCATTTTAACAACTATTGGAACAATGGTTACTACTACCCTAGCAGCATTTGCCTTTGCCAGATTAAATTTCTTTGGCCGTGATACTATTTTTGCGTTACTACTTGCAACAATGATGGTTCCAGGAGAAATATTTATTATTACTAACTATGAGACAATTTCAAACCTAGGACTTATTGACACCTATGCCGCATTAGTCTTACCATTTGTGCCAAGTGTCTTTTATACATTCTTCCTACGTCAAACCTTTATGCAAATACCAAATGAGTTATACTTAGCAGCAAAAGTCGATGGAACATGTGACTTTAAGTATTTAATTAAAGTTATGATTCCAATGGCAAAAGCGACTTTAACAACAATCTTTATCCTAAGTATGATGGGAACATGGAATGCGTACGTTTGGCCAAATTTAGTTGCCGGTGGCGAACAAATGCGTTTAGTTAGTAACGGATTAATGCGCTCGTTTAGTGGTCTTGGACCAAACAATGAACATATTCAAATGGCTGCTTCAGCCCTTGTTAGTTTACCATTATTGATCGCCTTTATATTCTTGAAGAAATACATTATGCGAGGCGTATCACGAAGTGGAATAAAAGGATAAAAAAATAAATAGAAAGGACAATTAAATATGAAAAGAATATTGTTATTTTTAACAATTTTAGGTAGCATTTTCATGTTATCAGCTTGTAAAAATCGTACGTATGATCCAATTGAATTAGTTTCGATTGAAGAAATTAAATCAATGGAGCGAATTAATATTTCATTTATGATTCCTTTCGGGCAAGACATTGAAAATGTTATTCGTGATATGATTGCAGATTTTAACGAAGAATATCCAAATATTAGAGTTAAAATTGAAGTTGTTGGTGGATATGACACATTATTAAAAGAAATGCGAATTAAAGTTGCTGGAAAAAACCCACCAACATTAGCAATCGCTTATCCGGATCATGTTGCGGAATATTTACGTGCTGATGCGGTATTACCATTAACACCATATATCAAATCTAATCTTGAAGGTGTAGGGTATACTGAAGAAGAATTGGCTGATTTCTTTGAAGAATATATGTTTGAAAACCGCTCATTTGATGACAAAGGAACATATTATTCTTTACCATTTAATAAATCAACTGAAGTATTAATTTATAATAAAGATTTCTTTGATGCTTTTAAAGACGAAATTTCCGTACCAAGAACATGGCAAGAAGCTGAAGAAGTTTCTAAGAAAATCTGGGAAATTATTTTATCAGGACGTGCTGATAACTTATATGATGGTTTAAAACTAACTGAACATTTAAAAGATAAAAACTTTGTGCCTTTTGCATACGACTCTAATGGAAACTTATTTATCACAGCCACTCGTCAATGGGGAGGGAAATATACTGAAAGAATTGACAATTCTACTGGTAAATTATTATTCATGGAGAATGATAAATCGGTAGAAGCATTTAAATACTTACATGATTTAGCAAGATATACTGACCCAGTAACAGGAAAAGAAATGCCATTATTCCAAATCCCAGAATATTGGGCAGAAAGATATTCATCAAATCCATTTAAAAACTTACAAACAATGTTTACTATTGGGTCAACAGCAGGTATTAGACACCATGTTGGAGCTGACAGTAAAGTTCGTACTTTAGGGGTTGCTCCGGTTGTTTATCGTGATGAAGATCACAAATATGTTATTCAACAAGGTTCTAATATTATGATTAGTAAACGTGGAAATAAATATGAACGTATGGCCGCATGGTTACTAATTAAACACTTTTTAAAACCAGAAAACACAGCGAAATTTAGTATTGAAACTGCATATTTCCCAGTTCGTAAATCAGCTTTACAACTTCCAGAATATCAAGAATTCTTAAATACACCAACAATTGAACAAGAAATTCACTCTCAAACGGCTAAAGTTGGTATTGCTTATCGTGAGTTAGGATTTGAAATGTTTGTCGACCCTGCCTGGGCTGGTTCTGCAGAAGTTCGTAAACAAGTTGACCTTGCAGTTGTATCAATCTTCTCAGGAAGTAAAGTTCGTTCAAAAGACGACATTCGTCAAATCATTAAAACTGCTTATGATAAAGCTTTAAAAGAAATATCAAGATAAAGTTGAGGGGTAATGATGAAAATTAATTTAAAAAGAAAGTTTTTATTACTATTAACATTATTCCTAACTCTATTTATTGTTACAGCATGTGATAATAAAAATAAGAATATAGAGTTAGAATACCCTACAATTGAAGATGAAGTCGAGTTAGATACACGGTATACCGATGAGTTAGATTTACAACAACCTTTTAAAGGAAAAAAATTTGAAGTAGATGGAATTGAAGAAGTTGAGGTTGATAAAGTAATTGATGGAGATACAATTGTAGTTCGTAGTTTAAGTGAAAATGTTCGTTTCTTAGGTGTTGATACTCCGGAATGTACTGGAACAATTGAACCATGGGGTTTCGCCGCAGCAAACTTCGTTCGTGAAAGATTATTTTCGGCGGAATCGGTAGTTCTTCAAAGTGAAGGAGAATTAACTGACCATTATGGACGTTATCTAGCATGGGTTTGGTATAAACCTGTCAATTCCGGGAAATACCGTCTATTAAATTTAGAATTAATAGAAAATGCTTTATCAAAATTTACTTTTGGTGATACTATTTATTACGATATTTTCATTAAAGCCCATGAAAAAACAGAAATAACTGAACAAGGAGTTTTTGGAGATAAAAACGATCCTAATTATGAATATAATCGTACCCCAGTTCAAATAACAATTTTTGAAGCTTTAGAAAATCACGATAAATATAAACTTGGAACTGTCTTTAAATTTAAGGCTCAAGTTGTTCGAATCGTTAGTGAAAGTTTCTTTGTTCGTGATGTTGATGTTGAAGATCCAAGTAAGGTTGGACATATCTATGTTTACTCAGGTGTTGGTGCCAACTACTCTAACCACTTAAATCCAGGCGATATTATTACTTTTGAAGCTCAATTGCAATATGAAGGTCAATTTGGAACACAATTAACTGGAATTAAGCGAGTTGCTAAAGTTGGAACACAAGAAATTGAATTACTTGAATTCGATGGTAATGATTTAAAAGATGGTGGGTTAGGATTAAAACCTTACTATGGTCAAGTGATTAAAGTTAATAATTTAACATTAGTTAATATTCGTCGTTCTCAAAACGATTTAAAGAAGAATTACTATAGTTTAGAATTCAAAAACGATCGTGGTGAAATTATTTCAGTAAGACTTGCAGCTTCAAAATCACAATATCGCTCAGAAGAATTAGTTA
>LFRX01000029.1:0-2496 GCA_001512985.1 Acholeplasmatales bacterium DTU056 | reverse complement strand
ATAACAACTATATCTAAAATAAATTAATTAGGAGGAGAGTATGATTAATTATAACTCAAAAATTAAGAGGCTATTAGTTCTTGTAGTTGCCCTGTTTGTAGGTTTTACTTTAGTTGGTTGCGACAATAAAGATGAAAAAATCTTAAAAGATATCGTAAGCCAATTTCAACTTTCAGGCTTAAATGAAGTTACTAGCGATTTAGATTTACCAAAAGAAGTTAAAATGGGTGAATATGTTGCTAAAATTACATGGGAATCGAATAATCCTGAAGTCATTGAAATTGTAGAACATACTAATGCTCAAAAGAAAGATAAATTTTATTTAGGTAAAGTAACTTTTCCAGATGAAGATAATGTAAATGTTACTTTAACTGCAACATTTAGTTATGGTAAAAAAAGCCTTGAAAAAAAATTAACTGCAACAGTTTTAAATCTTGATTTAAAAATCTTAACAGAAATTTATAATGCCTTTTTATTCCAAAATTTATCTGGTGTAACACAAAATATTGATTTACCAAAAGAAGCTAAAAAAGGTGACTATGTAGCAACAGTTACTTGGACATCTAGTAATCCAAGTGTAATTGAAATTACTGAAGGACAAGATCCAAAATACTTTGTTGGAAAAGTAACTCGCCCTACAGATGAAGATGTTACTGTTAACTTAACAGCTACTTTAAAATACGGAAGTAAAACCAAAGAAAAAGTCTTTACTGCTAAAGTTCTAAAAATTGATTTTGAAGGGGCAACATCAATTTCCGAAGTAAAACGTGGAACAGTTGGTGCTAAATACACTGTTATTGGAACAGTTGTCTATACAACCGAGAAGGGATTTATCATTCAAGATAGGCATAAAGATCTTATCTATGTGTTTGGATCTAATCATAATCGAACAGTTGGCGAATTAGTTGAAATTATTGGACAATTTGACATTTACTATAATATGCCACAACTTAAAAATGCTTCAGTTAAAGTTATTCGAACTGAAGAAGTAGATTTAACAGCTGACGCAGTTTCGATGACTGTATCACAAATTGCTAATTTAAACATTACTGATGTTAACTCATATGGAAAGATTGCTAAAATTGAAGCAAGTATTAGTATTAGTATTAGTAAATCAGGAAAATACATTAATATTTCTGATGGTAATGAAACAATTTCTTTACATACTGATTCATTAGGTAAAACTGAACTAGAATCGTTTAATGGAAAAGAAGTAGAACTTGTAGTAATTGTCTTTGATTATCATTCAAATGTTAACTTATGGCGAGTATTTTACGTTGAAGGCTCTGCAAGAGACCTAAGCGCGATTAGTGATAATGAAAAAGTTGATCGTGCTGTTGCTAACTTACAAAATGAAATTTCTACAACCATTTATGGTAAAATCGATTTACCAACAACAGATTCACGATATCCAGGTTTAACAATCGCATGGCAATCAAGTAATCCTGATGTTTTATCGCATGATGG
Source organism: Acholeplasmatales bacterium DTU056 (assembly GCA_001512985.1). GTDB lineage: Bacteria > Bacillota_I > Bacilli_A > ML615J-28 > CAG-698 > DTU056. The sequence goes on along the minus strand of LFRX01000029.1, from coordinate 1,029 downwards.
AGTTGCTAGCGATGTAGATGAAGATACAGTTGTTACTCTTACTGCAACAATTACTTTAAATGATGTTTCAAAAACAGTTACTTTCGAAGTAACAGTTAAAAAATCCGATAGACTAACTGTTTCTGCAGCACGTCAAATCTTTACATTTGATGATAAGACACACTTTATGTGGTTTAGTGGTATCATCATTGGATTTGATAAATACGGATACTTTGTTGCGGATGCAAATACAAGTATTTATGTACGCGATAACAAATCTAACTTTAACATCGGTGATGAAGTAGAAATTAAAGGTACTGGAAAAATTTTCTTTGGTAGTGGCAAAACATCAGCTGACTATACGCAAGTAACTGTTCAAGTTGATGGCCAAGAAGGAGAATTTAGTGCTAGAAAATTATCATCAAACAATCCATTACCACTTCAACCAATTACTTTAAATGTTACAGACTTTACAAGTGTTCCAAAAACTATTGAAGGAACTAAAAATGCTCCATTCTATGGTAAATTAGTAAAAGTAAGTGGTAAATTAGTTACAGCTCAATCAGGTGGGTTTACTAACTTATACATTCAAGACGCTCAAGGTAATAAAGTTATGATTTATCATAACTCAAATTCTGAAGCCCTAGCAAAATTAAATGAAGCGTTAGGATTTAATGTAACCCTAACAGTTATGCCAATCGACCAAACAAAATCTGATGGATGGCGTTTAGTGTTCTTCGATCGCGAAGGCGATTTTGAACTAAATGCTACTCGTGATGAAATAATTGACTACTTAAAAGATGAAATTAATACAATTGTTAAACATGGCGATGAAGTAATTATTAACTTAGATTTTAGAACAAAATCAAATACTAAAGCTATTGTTCCTGCTCCACGCTTTGAATGGAGTACAAATAGCCCATTAATCGATTCAACTGGTAAAGTTACACGCCCTGCAGATGATACTGAAGTTGAAATTACTGTTAAAATTTACTTAGCTGACGAAACAACTCCAGCTGCTACTGTTTCAATGACTGTAACTGTTAAAGC
>LFRX01000038.1:8579-16800 GCA_001512985.1 Acholeplasmatales bacterium DTU056 | reverse complement strand
GTTTTATTTTGACAAAGAATTTATTCAAAAGTTTAATCGGTCGATATGATTGTTTAGCTTGGCGAAGTCCTTCATCACCAACATCTTCTTCACGATTGACATATTGTAGCTGATTATTTTGATTATTTTTCAAAAACAAATTATTAATCATCATATATGAACCATGATAAGAACGAAGAGCTTTTTCAGTATGAATATAAATAGTATCTTTAATAATTTCGCCAATTGTTAATGCTACAATTTCTCCATCAACAAGTAATAATCCTCCAATTTGACCTAATTTATCAAAGTTTTTAACTAAATCGTAGGTTTTACTAAGATCGTAAATAAAGACTTTACTACAGTCCTTATGTGGAGTATCTAGATTAAATCGTTCTAAAAATTGTAATACCTTAGGGATATCATCCACAGTTAATTCTTGGTATTGATAATTTTTATATAACCTTAAGAACTTATTGATATGATTACGCTGCCGTTTATATTTATTACCGCTTAACTCAATTAAATCCTTAATGTTATATAAATAATCAAAAAAATCAAGTTCTGCTTCAATATGATATCCCATATTAGTAAATTCCGCTAAAACTGCCTCTGGAACAAAGCAAAACTCTAACTCTTGATTATTTTTCTTAGCAAATTCTTGCAAAAAAGAAATATCATCTTTAAGGTTATTCCCAAGCGGAATGAAATATCGGATTTTTCCATCTATCGTAGCACGAAGATATAAGGTATTATTATGAATTAAATATTCGAACTGATAGTAGTCGCTCCAAACATATAAAGCTCCGATTGTAAAGTCACATTGGCGATAGTTTTGATTTCTTAAAAATGAAGTTAGGTAACCTATGTTGTCAAGATTTATTTTTTGAAACTCCATTGTTTGATCTACTCCTGTATTTTTTATTTTTAAGATTTTCTAAAAATATTAGAATATATAAAATAATCGTTATTATTAACAAAATAATTAATAATATTAAAATAAAAACCTTATTTTGAAATAACTTAAACGATAAAATATTTCCAATCCAAGGAATAATTGCAATTACTTCTCCGATGACATCTTCTGAACTAACTTGTTCGATATTATCGTTAGTCATTAAAAAGCGAGATTTATCACCTTGGGTATAATAAATATTATTATTTTGATCATAGTCAATAATACGGTGAGTAACCCGTATTATACTTTGATTTCTTTCTAAGTAAAAAGTAATAATAGAAAACTCCCGATACTGTGGCCGTTTTTTGATTATCACCACATCTTTATCTTTAATAGTATCTTCCATACTATCGCCATTAATAACTAAAATGCTATATCCAAATAAAGCGGGAGTTGAAGGTTTTTTCGAAGTAATATCATTAGCTATCAAATAAATGGTTAATCCTAAAAAAGCAAATAAAATTATTCGAGTAACTGTTTTTATGATTTTCATTATCTTAGTCCTTCTAGTAGATTGTCCTTTTATAGTATAACACTTTTACAAAAAATTTTCAATTTAGGACATCCTTTTTAAGTGCGAAAACGATATTAAAGTAATATCATTTTGTTTAACAAACTCTTTTATTTCTGGACTAGTTAAAATAGTAAGTTCTTCTTCACGTTTAGCATTATAAATACTAATTTCTTCAAGTTCATTACTATTATATCCAGGATGAGTCATAATTTCTAAGACTTCATATTGATTATTTATTAGAATATTTTTTAAATGCTCTAAAGATACTTTATAATTGTAGAACGAAATATCTAATCCATTAGGCATTATGACGTTATTAAAATCATTTCGATATAAATGTTTTCTTATTGGTAGTCGATATTTTTGGGCTAATTTATAAACTATTTCATCGATTGGACTTTTCATATGAATATGATGGTGAGAATCAAGGTGTGTTGGCATTAATCCAAATGCAAAGAAACGCTCTATTTGAGCTTCTAATTCTTGTTCAATTTGAATTAAATGTTCTTTAGTTAGTTTTATTTTGCGAATATCAAGTCGGTTTTGTTTTTCATCGTATAATAAATATACTTTTTCTTTTGGTAAAATAGTTTCTCCTTTTGTTAAATTTAAATGAATACCAATATCATTTAGATTATATTTTTGAGCTAACATTATTGCATGTAAAGTATCTGGCATATTAACCATCAAGGTTGTGCTAGTTACTAATCCATCCATATAAGCTCTAACGATTCCACGATTAACACTTTGAGTTAATCCAAAGTCATCTGCATTCACAATCACTTTTTTCATAAAATCCCTCTTGCCAATAAATCATAGTAATATTATACCACAAAAATAAAAAAGGCTTAACTAAATATAGTAAGCCTTTCGAATAAGCGATTTTATTAACCCAATGACTTATTTACTTAACCCCTACCTATTTGTAAGCTAATCGATTACAATACCTTTTAATATTTTCATACAAACTGACTTCTTCGATTGTGAATGAGAATAGTTCGAAATCAGAAAGGTATTTTAGCAACTTATCCATACTTCCTGTATAACGATACGTATAGGAAGTTTCATCATATCCCTCTAAGACCAGGTCTTTTAAAATAATAATGTGATCCGTATTCATCACTTTTACAATTCGTTCTTTTGGACGTTTTAATTCTTCTAATGTCTTATCTAATTCGATTTGTCCATCAATTAGAAAGACTAAGCGATTGGCAATCTTTTCAACTTCATACAAGTCATTTGATGTTAATAAAATCGCACTATTATTAGCTTGAGCCTCACGGATCAAGTCATAGACTACTTCTTTGATAAATGGATCTAAATTGTCAGTTGGATTATCTAAAACTATTATTTTTCCTGGATTAGCAAAGCATTTTAATATATTTAAACGCTGTTGCTCACCAATCGATAATTCATTAAGTTTCCTAAACAATCGTAATTGCAAACGATTTGCTAAATCAAAAACATAATATTCTGTTAATTTATGTTCAGATGTAAACTTTTTTAGATGTTGTAAAACGGTTTCATCAAGATCTAAATAAAAACCATTACCCAAATAAGTTACAAACTTTAATGCTAATTTAAAATCTGGATCATTATGTGTTTTTCCAAGCAAAAAAAGCTCGCCACTTGTTGGTTCAACTTGATTTGTAAGTAGTTTTAATAAAGAAGTTTTCCCGCTTCCATTCGGACCGACGACAGCAACTACTTCTCCACTTTTAACATATAAATTAATGTTTTTTAAGATGGTTGCATAGAAAGAATCGTATCCAACATTTTTTAAAACTATCATATTTCCCCCACACTTTGTATGTTTTTAGCTTTTTTCTTATATTAAGACGTTTTACCTATATGATTATCTCCAAACATTTTTAAAAATTTTATAAAAAAATATAAAATACAATAAAAAAATGCTTAAAAGTGATATAAAACTACTTTTAAGCATTGTCATCGATTTGTAATTGAACTTGTTTAGAAAAAATTTGATTATCTATACTTAAAACTAAATCTAAGTCTAGTCGTTGCTTTTCTAGAATAAACATTCCAATTGGGTTTTTGGCTGTATCAATTTTTAAAACTTCCATATTATTGTCTAGAACACTAAGACTAGCATCAGGATTATTCTCATTATTTAAAATATATACAACTAAATAATTTTGTCCAGTTTTTGTGCCTTTAAAAATGAAGATTTGTAAATTATCAATGTATCCATTTGTAATATTTTTCTCCGAAAGTACTATTTCGTAGTCATCTCCAAATTGTTGTTCTAAATATTCCCAAATATTAATATCTTTTGGCAAATCTTCATAACTTTTATGAGTAAACATTGATATAATAAATCCGCTAATAACTACCACAACTAAAACTGCAAGTCCAGAGACCAATTTTGTTAAAGAAAATGAAAAACGATGTTTAGGTTTAGGTTTTTTTAAACTGGCAACTTTAGATCTTAACAAACCAAGATCTACATCTGGCTTCATATTTTGTTCATAATTTTTAAAGAAGCTTTTCACTTGCTTGTTCATATTCTATTTCCCTCTCAAAACTTTTTTTTATTTTCGTGATTCCGCGATAATATATATTGTTTACAGCACTTACAGACTTATCATAAATTTTGGCAATTTCGCTAAACTGTAAACGATGAAAAACGTACAAAGTAATCACATTAAATTCATCTTTATTAATAATATCGCGGTATTCGCTTAACATTAATTCAAAATCGGTCATTTTCTTGTCATAGGTGGTGTTGGCGGCGAAGGTATCTAGGCAAACATCTTTATCAATGCGATTCTTTTGCCTTAAAAAATCAATTGCCTTATTCTTAGCAATCCGAATTATCCAGCTTTTAAAATTATTCTTCGGATTGAAAGTAGCAATTTTTTCAATTATAACCATAAATGTATCTTGGACAACATCATTGGCATCATCACGCGATTCTAACATGGAGAAAACAATATGAAAAACCAAACGAGAATATTTTTCATATAATGCATTAAATGCTTCTTCCTTCCCCATTTGTAATTCTTTAACAAGTTTTACGTCTTCTTTCAAATTAAGCCCCCCTGACTTAAGAAAAGCAACCCTAGACTAATTATAACATTTTTTCCAAAAATTTAAAGAGAAAAACATAATTAAACGTAAAAAAGCAAGAAAACCCCTCATACTAACTATTTATTTTAACCCGTTAATAGTCATGAGGGGTTTTATTTTAACTAATTTCAAGATTAGTTAAATCTAAAAATTTATATCTATAATATATTCGTTTATAATTTTGATAAACAATAATTTCTATTAAATAATATTCGTGGCTTATATAATATGAATAATATGTTTTTTGATTGGTTTCAATATCAAAAATGATATTACTGTTGCAATATACTTCAACTTGATAATTATTATATGTTACAGGCAAAAAAACTATGTAACTACAGTTATCTTCTACTGCATAATAAAAATAGAGATTTTCTTTTTTATTAATTCGTACTTTTAAAAGTGGTTCCCCGTAAACAAAATCATATTTTTTGTCTATTTCATCATATAATTTCATATGATACGGAATATTATGTAAATATTTTGGAAAATTTGCAATAATAATTACTGGTATAATTAATACACTTAATAATATAAAATAGCGCGGTATAATTGAGAACATAGATATCAAATATGGTTTATTATAATTATATTTGTTCATTGAAAAATATTTTTTAAATATTGAAATATCAATATCTGGCGACATTTCCTGCTCATAACTACTAAAAAACCTTTTAATAAGCTTTTTCATTATCTATTCATCCTTCTTATTCTATTTAGTAATAATTGAGCATTATTACTAATAGAATGGATAATAAATATATCAAACATTATCAAAGAAATAAATATTGGCAATGAAGCCAGACAAAACAATATCATTGAAGCCTAGCCAACCAAAATGAACTGTATAATCCGCATCATAAATAATTCCTAAAAAGTTTATTTTAGCTACATAGATATAAATAACCACCACATGGGCAACTTTTCCTGACCCATCTGGAGCATTTAATTCTCCAACAGCTGCGACAGGCCGATCATAATCAATTGCGCTCATGACAGTTCCAATTGTATAAAAAGGTTTAATCCTAGAAGTATGACTAAAGGTTAAATTTCTGGTTTTTTCATACTCTTTCATTATCCTTTCAAGATCATTGGCATTTGTTCCATTATAAGGTTTTAGGCTATATAAATATTCTGATAAAGACTCTTCATTACTTTTAAGACCTGTTTTTTTAGTATCTAACCAATATATATCATCCATAATATCATCGGTTCCAATGTTTTTATGTTTATCATGATAGCCAATCATCATATTAAGGGCAATATAACCACACTTTCCGCCATCTGTATATCCAAAAAAATATAGATTTCTAAAATAATTTGTATTATAGATGACACCACGAACAGTTGCTTGAGGGGAAATATTATTTTGTTGGTTATATTGATTAATATTTCCAGTGTTAATATATTCTAATACTGCAGTATCTTTTTTTGATACTAAGGTATTATGAAGTTCAATTGAAGAATCTTTATAGGATTTCATATCTTCTGCTGCTAATTTTTCCTCAACTACAGTATGATTTAACTTATCCGCATCTAAGGCATAATAAAATGTTGGTCCCCCATAATATAAATCATTATACTGATTTAAATAAGGGGAGGGACTTGACATACTTCTTTCCACAAATATACCCGTTTCTACTGAATAAATCATATAGCCGATTGGAGATAATTCAATGGCTTTATATTCGTTTCCAGCAAAGTCATAAATTGACTTAATATCCATAATTATTTTAGTCTCATCAGTATCTTGTTTTATCTTTTCATTAATAATAAATACAAGTCGTTCTTCTTTAATTTTCTCATCATATAACGACGAACTATATCCCGAAACATTAACACCAAATAATAAACTAAATACAGCTACTAATACTAGTACAGCAATTGTTCTTTTCATTTTACCTTCCTTACATAAATTTTTTTCTAAACATAAAATAAAAACAAAATAGACTAACAGCATAAAATATTAGTTAAAAATCGTATATAACTATAACTCCTCCCTCATATATTAAGACGATTAACTAGGAAATAATCTCCGAAATAAAAATTATTTAACAAATAAAATTATGTTTTGTTTATATTAAATATGTATTATTATCTTTAGTTAGATTATATTAATGAAAACAGTAAAATTAAAAGTATACCTAATTACTAATCCTTTAACTTAATGCTTATATTAAACAAAAATATCGCCATATTTCAAATGGCGACATTTAAGTTTATCACTATATAATAATTATATTATATGAATTTATATTCTATTATGATTTCGTTTAGATACTTTTCTAAATAATTGAGTTAGTATTGTCTTAATATGTTTCATTGGATCAGACTTTAAATATACTACAAATATTATTAAATTAGGGATAATTAAACACATTAAAACTTTTACAATAAATTTAACTAAATAATGAGAATCTATAAGATTGGAAAAGTAAATGATTATTAAACTTGAAACAATACTAATTAATACAAAACATATAATATTTTTTACATATATTTTTAATGAAAATCTCAACTTGTTTTTATAAACAACAAGTGGTTCCATCCAAATAGGACCCAATAATGTACTAGAAAGAGTTCCAATTAGTACTCCAACTATTCCCATTTTCTTAACTAGAAGTAATGAGACGATTAAGTTTACAGTTAATTGAACAATTGCTTTATATCTGTCCTCCCAATAAAGCCCATAAGCACTTTTAAAAGACAAAACTGTTTTTCTAATTCCATCAAAAAAGAATACCAAAACAAACATTAATACAAAATTTTTATCTAATAAATGTTCGTCTCCTAACCATATAGAAATAAATGGATTTAATAAAATGTATAATGACACTACCGAAAACGAATAAATCCATAGGTTAATAAACATTGTTGTATAAAACGATTCCTTTACTCTTTCTTCATTACCTTCTGCTATTAAATTCCCAAAACCTGGAATTAAAGCAGAAAAAATATGACCTAATATTTTATTCAACGCAGAAGTGATTAAAAGATAATTCGAATATAAACCTACAGGTATTAAACCAATATAAGCGGAAATAATAAGGTTATCAGTTGAGTTAACTAAGATTCCACTTACCTTACTTATCATAACTCCACCAGTATTTTTCAAAATCTTGTTTTTAGTATCAACATCTATACTTTCCACATTCTTGTCTTTTAGAAATGGGTAGAGTGAATTAGCTTTTATATTAATACTTAAGTTTTCTATAAAAATAGTTAATGACTGCGTTAGCAAAAATAATATAAAACTTCTTGTTAAATATAATAAAACTATTTGCATAATAGTCATTATTAAAAAGAAAGAATAACGAAAAATATTAACAATATATTCCCTTTGATCAGCTATAATTAAGGACCTTTTGTATGTAAAGAAATATGTTATTGAAGTGTTTAATAAAAATAATAGATAAATTAGCTTTAAATTATCTATATCGAGAGTATCTTTAATAAATATGCTTAAAAATGGACTGATAATTAATCCTATTACTGAAATAATAATACCTATAATTATATATAGTTTTTTATACAACGCCATAATTGATTTTAATCTATTCTCATCTTTATTAGCAAGTGGTTCATATAATGTAAATATTATTGCTGGGCCAACCCCTAATTCAACAAGAGAGAGAACAGACATAATACTTGTGAATAAACCACTTACACCTAGATATTCA
>LFRX01000038.1:6772-8559 GCA_001512985.1 Acholeplasmatales bacterium DTU056 | reverse complement strand
TACTAATATTGTAAAATGATTTTTCAGTCCTTGACAAGCATATCACTCCATTTAATACTTATAAATTCTTTTTATACCACTCAATTGAGGCTTTTATTCCAGCGTCAAAATTATATTTTGGATTATAATTTAACAATTTTCTCGCTTTACTGATATCAGCATTACTATGCTTGATATCTCCTGCTCTAGTTGGTCCAAAAATAGGTTGGATGTTTTTATTTAAATATTTACATAAAACATTATAAATATCAATTAAATATTCTCTTCCACCATATGCAATATTAAAAACTTCACCAGATGCTTCTTGTGGCGATAAGCATGCTTTTAAATTAGCTTCAATAACATTATCAATATAGGTGAAATCTCTTGATTGTTTTCCATCACCATGAATAATTGGTTGTTCATCATTTAGTAATTGTTTGATAAACTTTGGAATAACTGCAGCATAAACACCATTTGGATCTTGACGTCTTCCAAACACGTTAAAATATCTTAGACCTACTGTTTCAAGTCCGTATAATTCATAATAAAGACGTCCATATTCTTCATTAGTCTTTTTAGTTAATGCATACGGAGATAATACTTTACCAATACGATCTTCTACTTTTGGAAGATTTGGTTCATCACCATAAACTGATGAACTAGAAGCATAAACAAACTTTTTCACTTTTGATACTCTAGCTGCCTCCATCATATTTAATGTTCCTTTGATATTGATTTCCTCATATACAAGTGGCATGGCAATACTCCTTGGAACACTTCCCCAGGCTGCTTGATGGAGGACATAATCAACTCCATTACAAGCAGCAAGACAAACATCGTAATCTCTAATATCTCCTTCGATAAATATAAAATTTGGATTTGAAATAAATGCTTCAATATTTTCTTTTTTACCTGTAGAAAGATTGTCTAAGCAGCGAACCTTATATCCCATTGCTAAGATTGCTTCACAAAGGTTTGAGCCAATAAATCCAGCTCCACCAGTAACTAAGAAAATAGAATCTTTATCAAATTGTAAATCCAAATAACTCATATTATAGCCTCCAATACTTATAATTTAAACTCTCGAAATATTCTCTATTTAAAATTCCTTTAACATCAACAAGAACTTTGTTTTCATTGTTTGTTGATTTAAACATACCTTCAAATTTCTTTATATCAATTTGTTTGAATTCTTCATGAGCAACAGTAATAACTAATGTATCAACATCTTTCACTTCTGCTAAAGTATTAAAGGTTATTCCATACTCTTCAAACGCTTCTTCTTGATCAGCAACTGGGTCAACTACTAATGGAGTAATCCCATATTCTTTTAATTCGTCAATAATATCAATCACTCTAGTGTTTCTAGTATCTGGACAGTTTTCTTTAAAAGTAAATCCTAAAATAGCAACTTTAGCAGTTTTTAGATTTTGGTCTGCCTTAATCATTTGTTTGATAATATTCTCAGCAACATATTTACCCATATTATCATTTATCCTACGTCCTGATAAAATAACTTGTGAATGATATCCGATTTGATCAGCTTTATATGTTAAATAATATGGATCGACACCAATACAATGTCCTCCAACTAGTCCAGGATAAAATTTCAAGAAGTTCCATTTTGTTCCTGCTGCTGCTAGAACGCTTTGAGTATCAATACCCATTTTGTTAAAAATAATTGATAATTCATTCATAAATGCAATATTAATATCACGTTGAGCATTTTCAATAACTTTAGCTGCTTCAGCAACTCTAATACTACTTGCGCGATGAACACCTGCTTCTACTACTAATTCATACAC
>LFRX01000038.1:5434-6767 GCA_001512985.1 Acholeplasmatales bacterium DTU056 | reverse complement strand
AAACGATTTACTTTATCACCTGGATTAATTCTTTCTGGTGAATATCCAACTTTAAAATCTACACCTAATTTTAATCCCGATTCCTTTTCTAATATTGGAATACATATATCTTCAGTTACTCCAGGGTAAACTGTGGATTCATAAACAACTATTGATCCTTTAGTTAAATTTTGTGCTAATGTTTTAGTAGCAGCCTCCACAATTGATAAATCAGGAGTCTTGTCTGCTTTAATAGGTGTTGGAACAGCAACAATATGAAACTTAGCTTCTTTTAACCTACTTGCATCACTTGTAAAATCAACCGTAGTTTCCTTAATAGCTTCATCCCCAACCTCCTTAGTAGGATCAATCCCACTTTTGTAAAGTTCAATTTTTTTTGCATTAACATCAAATCCTAATACTTCTACTTTTTTAGCAAAAGCAACTGCAATTGGCAAACCTACGTATCCCAATCCAACAACTGAAATTTTCTCTTCTCTTGAAATGATTTTTTCGTATAAATTCACTTTCATTTTTATTCTCCTTTCTAAAATATAATTTTATCAATAAAAAATGGTTATAGTTATAAACCACATTTTATGATGGGTTGTCCAAATATTTTTCATAAAACAAATCCATATTGTTAATGATTTTCTTTATATAAGAACTAAAATAACTTTCTATTAATTTAAATAAGTGATCATTTTCACGTAAAAAGACAAATTGCTTATAATAATCAATATATAATTTCCCTAAGAGTAAACTTTTGTTAGCTTCAGCGCTTTCTAAAGTCCGAAAAATACCTAAATGCAAACCGTGATGTGGTCTAAAACTAACAGTGTTAAAATCAAGATTATCATTACTTATACCATCTTTTGATAGTGGCGGTAAACCAATTTGACTTTCTTTTATTAGCTCATATAAAAATTGTTCGTTATTAAAAAAAAGTCTATTCCATTTTTTACTTTTGCCTTTTGATAATCTTATTAATTCACTTTTAAATTTTTCTGTGACATTTATAATAGCAGGAAAATAATCTTTTGTAATAATAAAGTGTAAACCACTAAATAATAATAATTCATTCCCAATATATTTTTTAAATTCTTTTCTTTCACTGAAACTATACTTTAATAAGTTTTTTATTCTATTTGATTTGTCTAGGGGTTTAATTTTANNGAGGATTTCGAATACAATTACTATATGGCAATTTTAAATATTCGGCATGTTTAATATGTTGCTCATATATACCCATATCTTCTTTACATATAAATATATCAATATCTCCTATATATATAGATTCATAATTGTTAAACGCTTCATCATAAATCAACCATCTAAGTGACCGTAAAATTTG
>LFRX01000038.1:3005-5400 GCA_001512985.1 Acholeplasmatales bacterium DTU056 | reverse complement strand
CATTATTATAATTTTCGATAATCTTAAACTTATTTTTATTTGGAAGTAAATCAAGCTGTTTCCTCACATTCAAACTCAACACTTTATCAACATATATTCTAATATCATATTCCGGATAATTTTTCATAATAGAATAGATATATATTGGAATAAACCCTTGATATTTTTTTCCGAAGACATAAGTCGCAATACATAATTTTTTCATTCTATACACTATAACTGTGCAAACTTATTTCAGAGTTATTCCTCCTCCTCTCTTCATTTCACTAATTCGATATTTATTGGTATTCTTTTTAAACAGTGCAAACAATAACCCTAAAAAAATATAAAAAAGTTTGAAAGTATTCGATTGGGTAGTAAAATCATTTATAATAAATAAAATCATCATTAGACTAAATAATATGTAAATTGAATAACCTGATTTGATATATTTTTTTGTTAAAGTATACAGAAAATACATTACCGTTGAATAATATATTATAAAATAAATTAAACCATATGAAACCAACAAGTCTATATAATTATTATGTGGTACTCGAAATTCACCAAAATGATGCAAATAATGAATTCCATATTGAGATGCTCCGTATCCAAATAGAGGCTTTTCCTTAAACAATTGAATTCCAAACCTAATCATATCAATTCTAATGGATGAGGAGTCGTCTAGTTCACCATCTCTAAATAACCCCTCCAATAATATAGCTAGTCTATTTAAAAATGGTGGTAAATTTGTCGAGTTCATCGTTAGATATATAAAAAAGATAACAAAGAAATACAATACAAAGGTCTTTATAAAAATATGTTTTCTAGAATTAAAAATAAAAAATATTGGAAGACATATTATAAAAATTAATATTGCCTTTCTAGAACCAGAAAGGAATATAAATATTGCAGGTAAAAGAATATATATGTAATACCTTTTTTTCTTATTAAACATTGCAATATATAATCCAATAAAAAAAGTAACAGCTGAATATAATCCAAATGAATTTTCTTGGTTTACTTCTCCACCTAACCTATAACCTTCACCTATCGCATTTATAATTCCATCTAAACCATATAATATAAAAGCATATATACTCATAAGTATTCCACCTATAAATATACTTTTTATAATTAAATTCAAATCATCAATATTATCGATTGAATGATATACTAACAAAAGTAATAAATATAATTGAAATAATGTAATATTATGGGAAAATGCAACAGCTTGATCAGTGGACCATAAAATTGATATCGCAGAAAACAAAAAAAACAATGTAATAAATAAGTGCGGGAATTCAAACTTAAATTTCTTTTCACCTATAAATGCTAACAAAGAAGTTCCAAAAGAAATTATAAAAAACATCTCAGAAATGAAATTTAATCTTACATTATAATTGAAAATAAAAAGAGTTGATATATATAAACTTAAAAATATAAGTGAAATGTTTTTTATTGAAATATTTTTTTTAATTATTTGTCTCATAAAATGTCCCTCTTTATTATATTAATAGTTAATATAAAATTTTGAAGTGAAAAATCTATTTAAAATTAGCAAATAAAGCTTTATTATTATTATTAAAAATCACATGCTAAACAAGTGAAAAAAAACTTGCTTTATTTTATTAAATCATCCATAAAATCAAAATAAATATCTTTTTGTACTTCTTCTGAAAACCTAATAATGTTATTATTAATGTTTCTTTTGAATTCAATTCGTAGATTGTCATCAGTTAACATTTTTAATAATGCATCAGCAAACAGGTAATGTTTACTGGATTTATTGTTAAGATCAAAATCAACCTCATTATCAAAAGGTGGAGTCAATATTCCATTATCTGCAATAACATTTTCTTCAATGCTAAAATCTTTTTTATATTCATTAAACAAAATTTCTGATGGCCCAGTTAAACAGTTTGTTGCAACAACTGGACAATTACATATTAATGCTTCAACAATTGCATTTGGAAAGCCTTCATTTAAAGAAGTTGAAGCATAAACTGTGGAATTATAAATATATTTAAAGGGATTAGATTGATATCCTAAAAATATTATGTCATCTTTATAAATNNTTGCATCAGGTAATGTTTCCTTCACAATTTCAAAAGACTTAATTAAATTCCAATGTCCTTTACTCTCACTAAAATGTGATACTGAAATAATAACATTTTTTGATTCAAAAAGTTTTTGTTCTTCTAAAGTAAGTTCATCTTGACTTTGTTTTATAATATTTTCTGTGTCAAAAATATTATAGAGAGTTTTTACTCCATTACAATCATTAGGATACAATGTTAAATAATTATTCATCAGTTCTTGTGAATTAAATAATACGATATTATTCTTTTTTATTTGTTTATGATAAAATTTTGAATACTTAATAAAATCACCATAGCCTCTGCAGGAATAAACT
>LFRX01000038.1:0-2993 GCA_001512985.1 Acholeplasmatales bacterium DTU056 | reverse complement strand
AAATTAACATTTTCATTTCGTATTACTTTTTTCAATTTTATAATTCTCATTATTAATACGAATATTTTAAATATTCCGTTTTTGGATGGGAGATTCAAGTTGTATAATTTCCCACTAAAATTATAACTTTTTTTAGTTTCATTAAAAACTATAAAAATAACATTATATTTCTCACTTAACAATCGAGATAACCTACTCGCAATTCTCTCGCTCCCACCACTCTCCAAATTTGGTGTAACTATCGCAATTGTTTTTTTCATTTCTAGTTCCTCATTCTATATTTTTTTATTACCGCTGGATTACCTGCAATTATAGAGTAATCAGGAAAACTTTTTGTTACTACTGCTCCAGCTCCAATAATACAACCTTTACCAATTTTAACTCCTGGTAAAATAATGACTCTTCTCCCAATCCAACAATCATCGCCTATATAAACTGGTTTGTACTCATTAAAACCTTGTTCTCTAATTGGAATATCAACCCTATCAAAGGCATGGTTCCTTGTATATACAACGACCTCAGGTCCCATTAATACATTTTTACCAATGTGCACTGGACCATTCAACTCACAATTTACACCTATCCCAGAATTATCACCTATTGTACATAATGGAGTAAAACAAGCTCCTTTTTCAATATTAACATTCTTCCCTACCTTTTCCATTATCATTTTCGCAAATAGTCTTCGTATTATCTTTGAAATTCTAGAATGACTTGATTTAGGCAGTTTTCTAGGAATCAAATAATATAGTATATAAATAAACCTTTTAAATTTCATTATAATTCCTCCAACATCCAAAACTAATATTTTGATATAAAATTGGAAATTAAATTTTATTATTAAATCAATCCTACTATTTTATTGTTACAAAATAGATAAAAAATCATTTCATGTCATAAATACATGAATAGAAAAAGATAAAATAAAAAAATGCTAGTAAATATATCATTATAAATAATCAAAAAGTAGTTCAATTTCATTTTGAAATTTGAATAATTATATTAATCTACAATACAACTTCAAATTTTTAAAAAAACAATTAATTTATTATTTTTAAAACTAAATTAACTTTTGTATAAGACAATATCAAAATTTTATTATTAAATTATATAACCATTTTAAATAACAAATGTGGCAATGGATTTAATTAATCCATCATAATAACATCTGTTACAGTTTTAATAATCTTCTTTGGCTCAAATTTTTTTGCTTCTTCTATACAGTTAGTTCTCATATCTATAATACGATTAGGATTTTTAGAAATGTAAATAAGCTTATTCTTTAAGTCTAAAGTATTATCAAAATCATAAGATAAACCAGTCTTTCCTTCTTCCACTATGTCATTCCATGAATTCCACCTAGAGACTAGTACAGGAACACCAGCACAATAAGAATCTAGAATTGAACCTGGAAAACCTTCAGTTTTATATTTTGTGGGAAAGACTTGAAGAAAATAATTTTTCAATACGGTAACTGAATCGTAAGGATCAACAATACCACAGTAGTTAATTTCTGAAGGGAAATCCTCTATCATTTTAATAAAGTCCTTTTCAAAATCTTTGTCGATTGGACCATATATATCTAAAAGGAAAGTAGGTTTACCTAATTCTATATTTATCTGCATTATAGTATTAATCAGCTCAATTATACCTTTTTGTGGCGTCACTCTAGAAAAAAAACATAATCGAAAAGGTATGGTATGATTCATTATTAATTCATTTTCATTAACAATCTTAATTTGTTTAAAATTTGGAAACACATATGTTTGTTTTATATCATATAAATAAAGTTGCTCTTTTAACGTGTT
This sequence comes from Acholeplasmatales bacterium DTU056, assembly GCA_001512985.1. Lineage (GTDB taxonomy): Bacteria > Bacillota_I > Bacilli_A > ML615J-28 > CAG-698 > DTU056. The sequence goes on along the minus strand of LFRX01000038.1, from coordinate 1,185 downwards.
TGTTTCAACAAACAAGCCATCTAAAGATTTAACATGTTTTCTAAGTCTTTTCTTGTTTTTTAACAGATCAGGTAACCATGCGCCTATAACAACATAATATAAAGAGAATTTATAAAACTTTTTTAAGAAATTTAAAATAGGTAATATAACTTGAACACCATTGTAATCTGGAAATATTATTATGTTTTGTGAAGTACGAGCTAAAGATATTAAATTAAAAAAAAGTTTTAAGGGTCTTTTTTTCCAATCATGCGTACTAATGACTTTAATATTTTCACTTCCATAATGTTTTTTTAATTCGTTTGTTACATTAATTGTTTTAACGGTTTGTCCATTAGGAATAGTGTTAATTAAATCGTAATGACCACACGTACCTATTTTATATTTTTTCATATATATTCACCTTTTAAATAAAAGTTTCTTTTTAAGTCTACTTAAAAGCCATCTCATATCAAGCATTAATAGATCAAATTTTGACGCATAATTTATACTATTCGTTCGTTGTTCTAAAATATAATCTAAGATTTCAGAAGCTGGAGCAAACCAACCATCTTTTGTTGATAAATATTCAAGAGAACTTTTAAATAATTGATTAACCTCACCATCTTTATTTACAAAGCCTTGAGAAAAATGCGTATAAACAATACAAAAACCACCTTGTTTTTCTAATTTATCAACATTTTTTTTACTAATTAAGTTATTGAATACTTCGACTGTATCGCCATCTGAAGAACTAAAAAAATAATTTGTGTAAGGCTTTTTTTTAACCTTATAAGGCATAATTTTATCATATTTATGAGTATTAATTCCATAAAAGCAGTGGTTACGCATATACTTAATTTTATCTTTATTTATATCTCCCCAGAAGTAAGAGGATTCGAAATCATCACCTAAATATATTTTTTTAGTAAACTTTTTGTAAAAGTATCTAATTGGATTAGTAAACCTTTTATATCCCCAATAAATATTATCATAATTACTTGCGTGATTAATCTGTATTTTAGGATAATAGCCTATTTTTTCTTTAAATATTTCAATTCCAGTTTGAATTTCATTTCTATTAAAATTACCTGAGCCTACATTATGTAATGCTATTTCAAAACCTTTGTCTTGTAGTTCTTTTATAAAATTAAAATAATTATTGTCTAATAGATAGCCACCTTGAAATCTATCACGAGGAGGATA
>LFRX01000057.1:9868-13197 GCA_001512985.1 Acholeplasmatales bacterium DTU056 | reverse complement strand
ATTAGAAAAATGTTTTCATATTTCTCATTTCTTTAAAAAGATGTTAAAAGGTGGTATAATGAATTAAGTGGAAAATTGTAAGGGTGGGTAATTATGAATAATACAACTAAAAAACTTGTCTTAGCCGCAATTTTAGCGGCACTGGCAGGAGCACTTAAAACCTTTTCGGATTTAGCAGAAAACTTTATTGGGGGTCAAGGACGAACATTAAGTTTTTTTTCGATTCCATTAATTATGGCAGGATATTATTGTGGACCATGGTTAGGACTTGCGTCGGGGTTTGTTGCGGATGTGGCGTATGCTGCTATGCCATTTACCCAAGGTAAATTTGGTCTAGATAATTTATTTACTATTACGACGATGATTTGGGGACTAACCGGCTTTTTTATTCGCAAGATTAAATTTAATCCGCGCTTAATTGTTATTTTAATATTGGTTATTGTTACTTCAATGATTGAAACTAGTTTAAATACTTTATTTGCCTATTGGTTAAACTATACCAAACAGTTAGAACTATTTAGACTGATTAAGAGAATTGTGGCAATGTTTGTGCGAGTACCGATTATTGTCATTGTCACTAATACAATTCTTACCCGACTGGACATTTTATATCTTGAATAGAAATTTACAAAATGTATACGTTTTAGTTTAATTGTAAATAATATGAAAATGTAGTATAATAATTATTGACTGGAGGAAAGTATGAATAAAAATGTTGTTTTAGTAATTATGGATGGTTATGGAATTAGAGAAGAAACTAAAGGTAATGCCATCCATATGGCTAAAAAGCCAAATTTAGATTATTTATTTAGTAAATACCCATGGACTTTACTAAATGCTAGCGGCGAAGCCGTTGGTTTACCTGAAGGACAAATGGGTAATAGTGAAGTTGGACATATGAATATTGGGGCTGGACGAATTGTTTTTCAATCGTTAACAAGAGTAAATATTGAAGTAAGAAATGATACTTTACAATATGTTCCAGCAATTGATAATGCTATTAATCATGCGATAAAAAATAATTCCAAATTGCATATTATGGGATTATTATCTGATGGTGGCGTTCATTCACACATTAATCATATTTTATATTTATTAGAAAAAGCTGCTTTACGTGGTGTTAAAGAAGTTGTTGTTCATGCCTTTTTAGACGGTCGAGATGTTCCCCCAAAATCCGCAAAAGTATATTTTGATCAATTAAAAGAAAAAGTTGATCAAACCCGCGGAGCAAAAATTGGGGTTGTTAGTGGCCGTTACTATGCAATGGACCGTGATCGTAACTGGAATCGTACTCAATTAGCATATGATGCAATCGTTTATAACAAAGGGCCGTTTAAAGATTTTTATCAAGGACTAGAAGAAGCCTATGAGAACGGCGAAACAGATGAATTTGTTAGTCCATACATTGTTTCTCCAGATTCAAACATCAATGATAACGATAGTGTTATTTATGCTAATTTCCGTCCTGACCGTGCTATTCAACTAAGTTTAGCATTAACTAACATTTCAAAAACTAAATTAGAAAATCCAAAAGAATTTAAAAACTTATTCTTTGTATCAATGATGTTATACAGCGAAGATGTTAAAGGCGAAATAGCCCTACCTTTACAAACTCTTGATAAAACTTTTGGAGAAGTGCTTGCGGAAGCGGGATTAACTCAGTTGAGGATTGCGGAAACGGAAAAATATGCACACGTTACTTATTTCTTTGATGGTGGCGAAGATAAAGTTTTACTAGGTGCTGACCGTATTTTAATTGACTCCCCTAAAGTTCCAACTTATGACTTAAAACCAGAAATGTCAGCTTATGAAGTAACTGATAAAGTGGTTGAAGCTATAAATTCAAATAAATATAATGCGATTATTTTAAACTATGCTAACTGTGATATGGTTGGACATACTACTAATGTTGAAGCAACAATTAAAGCAGTAGAAGTTGTTGATGAATGTGTTGGTAGAGTTTATGAAGCAGTGAAAAACAATGGTGGAGTTTTAATTTTAACAGCTGACCATGGTAATGCTGATAAATTAATTGATGAAAATGGAAAACCATTCTCAGCTCATACAATGTCTCCGGTACCATTTTTGGTAACTAAAGAAGGAATTACGCTTCGCGAAAGCGGTACTTTAGGGGATATTGCTCCAACAATGTTAGAACTAATTGGCCTTAATAAACCAGCAGAAATGCTTGGTGAATCGATGATAAAAAATAAAAACTAAGAGAAAAGGAGAATCGTTACTATGCCATTTATTCAAGATGTTTATGCCCGCGAAGTGTTAGATTCTCGCGGAAATCCAACTGTGGAAGTTGAAGTTTATACTGAAAGTGGCGCTATTGGTCGCGCAATTGTTCCTTCTGGTGCTTCAACTGGTGAACATGAAGCTGTTGAATTACGTGATGGAGACAAAAGCCGTTATCTAGGAAAAGGTGTTTTAAAAGCTGTTGAAAATGTTAATGAGATTATTGCGCCAGAATTAATTGGTTTATCTGTTTTTGATCAAGTTGGTATTGATAAACTACTAATTGAATTAGACGGAACACCAAACAAATCTAAATTAGGTGCAAACGCTATTTTAGGTGTTTCAATGGCTGTAGCTCGTGCTGCCGCAAATTACCTTGATGTTCCTCTATACAATTATTTAGGTGGATTTAATGCTAAAGTTTTACCAACACCAATGATGAATATTTTAAACGGTGGTTCACATGCTGATAATAATGTGGACTTCCAAGAATTTATGATTATGCCAGTTGGCGCAAAAACTTTCTCAGAAGCTATTCGTATGGGTGCTGAAGTATTCCATAGCTTAAAAGCTGTTTTAAAAAGCCGTGGTTTAAATACTGGTGTTGGCGATGAAGGAGGATTTGCCCCTAATTTAGAAAGCAATGAAGAAGCTTTAAAAACTATTATTGAAGCAATAAAAAAAGCAGGATACAAACCAGGTGTTGACGTTATTTTAGCAATGGACGTTGCTTCAAGTGAATTTTACAATAAGGAAACTAAAAAATATGTTTTAGAAGGAGAAGGCGGTAAAGAGTTTACTGCTGAAGAATTAGTTGATTTTTACGCAGAATTATGTGAAAAATATCCAATCGTTTCTATTGAAGATGGTCTAGATGAAAATGACTGGGAAGGTTGGGCATATTTAACTAAAAAATTAGGTAGTAAAGTTCAATTAGTTGGTGACGACTTATTTGTTACAAACACTAAACGCTTAGAACAAGGAATTAAAAACAATATTGCTAACTCAATTTTAATTAAAGTTAACCAAATCGGAACTTTAACTGAAACTTTTGATGCTGTTGAAATGGCTAAAAAAGCTGGTTACAC
>LFRX01000057.1:9348-9856 GCA_001512985.1 Acholeplasmatales bacterium DTU056 | reverse complement strand
GCTCTAAATGCAGGTCAAATTAAGACTGGTTCAATGAGTCGTACTGACCGAATTGCTAAATACAATCAATTATTACGTATTGAAGATGAGTTAGGACAATCTGCTATTTATTTAGGCAGTAAATGCTTCTATAATTTAAAAAAATAACTTAAATTAAAAACAATGCGTTTTGAAGATAACTTCAAAACGCATTTTTATTTAAGAGTTTATTTGACATTATCTTTAATTTTTTCATAAAAGATGATATAATGTATGTGAAAAATACTTTACAGTAAAGAGATGATATGTATGAGACGCCAAAGATTTTTGATTTTCTTGTTAATCTTCTTAGTAGGTTTAGTTTTTAGTGGTATTACTATTCATGCTAGTGATGATAATATCGTTACTAGCCACAATGGTTCAGGAAAATATCAATATTTAGAAACTGTTGAATCATTACAATTACATGAGTATGTTTATTATCAAAAAGACTTAGGTCAAACTAGTACATCATTAGACAAAACTCCAG
>LFRX01000057.1:0-9276 GCA_001512985.1 Acholeplasmatales bacterium DTU056 | reverse complement strand
ATTAATTTAGCCAAAGATTATGAGCGCAACCACCCAGGATGGAAAGTAATTGGTGGAATAAATGCGGACTTTTTTGATATGCAAGGAACAGGGAAATTACCATATCAACCCCTTGGACCAATGATTAGTGATGGGGAAGTAACTCGAGCTGGCGGTTCTAATAACTATAGTTTAATGGTAGGATTCAAAAATAAAGGGCAACCTGATGATTTAGTTGTTAAAAAATATATTCATACTAATGGTACATTAGATGAATATGTTGGCGGATTTATTTTAACAATATATGATGAAAATGGTAATGAAATTAAAACATTTACCGTTGATAATTACAATAAAGCCGCTGGGGAAAATCAAATTAGCATTTACTATGCAAATTGGTCTAGCGAGCAAAAAATCGTTCCACAAGCCATCAATTCTTCTGGAAATGTATTTGTAGTAGAAAATGCTGAAAAAGCCCTAGCAAATTCATCAAATGACTTCTACGGACGCGGTGTAATTACTTCAACTGAACCAAAAGAACTTGGCGAAAAAGAATTTGCGATTGTTTCTCGTAATCCAGAGGCTACCGAACTATTAAAAGTTGGAACAAAAGTCCGCGTAATGCGAACTTTCACAGGACCATATAGTGAAGTTGAAGAATTAGCGGTAGGTCATGGCTATTTAATTCATGACGGTGTAGAATCACAGTTATTAAATGAATCTTATTATTACACTCGTGCTCCACGTTCGATTGTAGGAATTAAAGCCGATGGGACAATTGTAATGTTAACAATTGACGGACGCCAACCAGATAAAAACATGTTTGGCGCTACTCAAGAAGAAATGGTGGCAATCATGAAATATTATGGTTGCGTTGGCGCATACAACCTTGATGGCGGCGGTTCTACAACAATGATTATTCGTCGGGGAAATAGTTTTGAAGTAGTTAATTCTCCATCTGATAATTCCGTTCGTCGTGTTGCTAATGCTATTTTCTTTGTTGTTTATGAACCAGAATTTACTTCTAATCCAATAGAAATCAATCGTAATTCCGTTAGTATTAAAGTTGATATTTTAGATGCAAAAGGTGTTGACGTTAAAAATTTGTATGTTGAATTAAATGGCGAAATAAATAAAGTTGAAAATGGTATTGTTAGTTTTGACAATTTAATGCCAAATACTCAATATCTTTATACTTTCTATTATGATACTGGTGATGGTAATTTAATTAAAACTATTTCGGGTGGGTCAGTTAAAACAGCAAAAAGAACTGGTCAAGTAAAAAATATTAGTTATGAAGAAAAAGGTAGTGAGTTGATTGTCACGGTAGAATTTGATGACCCTGATAATTCTATTACCCGTGCTAGAGTTTTTGTTGGCGATAAAGTTGCATATGTTAATAGTAATATTGCAATCATTCGTAATGCTCAAAAACAGACTGATGGATCATATCACTTTACCATCGTATATCGGGTTGATTTACAAAATCTAAAAGGGTACTTTGAAATCACATTGAAAAATCCACCATTAAAATTACATAATTATGTAGATTTTGCTAAATCAAAGCAAACTATTATAATTAATGAAATCTTAAAATAATATGACAAGTATAGGTTTTTCTTATAATATATATTTATAAAATAGACATAATACATATTATGTCTAAAATAAAAGGTGAAAAAATGAAAAAAGATAAGAAGGAAATAATCAAAGAAAATCTAAAAAAAGAAACATTAAGTTTCTTTGGTGGATTTAAAGCCTTCATCACTCGTGGTAATGTAATAGATTTAGCAATTGCAGTTGTCATCGGGGGAGCATTTAATAAAATAGTCTCCTCCCTTGTCAACGACATTATAATGCCTCTAATATCTACTATGCTTAATACCGATTCATTTGCTAACTTAGTATGGAATGTGCGTGGAAGTGAAATTAGATATGGTAACTTTATACAAGTGATTGTTGAATTTTTGATTATTGCATTTTCTATTTATGTTACCATTGAGTGGTTTTTAAAAAATCAAATAAAAAGACGTGCAAAAGAAATTGCTTTAGCTAAATTGAAAGAAGGAAAAGTAGAAGAAGAAAAAACTCAAGAAGAAACCAAAGAAAATATCCTAAACCCTACTGAACAATTATTAACTGAAATTCGTGATTTATTAAAACAACAATATGAAGAAACTAAGTAAATTTGATAAATTTGATTTATTATTATGGGGTTTAGGGTTAATTATTGTTGGTGTTTTGTTTGTTACAATTTCGAAAAAAAACTTTACTTAAGTTTTTATATATAGTAATTGGATTAAGCGCAATTTTAATTAGTGTTAAACCATTAATTTTATCAGCAAAAAATCTTAAGTTTGTCCAAAATTATTTTATTTTTGCGACGTCATTAGTTTTAGTTATTTTAGGAATAATGATGTTAATTATTCCAAGTGCTTTAATTAATTCTTTAATAGTAATATTTCTATTAATTTCTCCATTAGTAAATATTTTTACATCGCCATTTCCAATAATTCAATTTCAATTAGAACTTCCAAAGATTACATTTGGTTTAATCTTTTTATTAGTTGGTTTTGAAAAATTTATAAGTTTATTTATTAATATTGGTGGGATACTTTCGATTATTTTAGGAGTACTTTGTTTAGTGTTAGTTGTCAAAGAGAAGTATTTTTAAAGGATTTTTGTAAAAAAATCCTTTTTATTTTATAATTAGATTAACTTTTACATTAAGGACTATTTATGATATAATATACATATACAAAAAGACAAAGGGTAGAGGTATATGATTAATTTATTCAAGCGTCATAAGAAAAAAGAACAAAAAGAAATTATTATCTCACAAGAAACTGTTATTTTTCCTGAAAAACTTGACATATATCATGAACAATCCACTGAAAAAGTGCATAAAGTACCAAAATATACAACAACCGAATTAAAAAACTTAATAATAACTAATTATCAAAAAGCAGAAAAGCGTCTTGAAAAATTAATAAAGGATTATTATATTTTAAAATTATTTTCTCGTGCTGCTACTCGAAGTGGACGTTTTAATGAGAAAATGTTACATCTTGATAAGCAATTAAATTATACTAAACGACTTAATGAAGAAATTAAACGTAAAATGGATATTGTGAAATATATGCAAGATGTGACTAATGAAGAATTAATGGAAATTTATGATAAAGTTGAACAATTCTTAGATCAAATTCAACAAACCCAATTAGAGGCTGATGATATTAATCTAAAACATTACAATAAAATCAAATTAGCATCAGCAGGAATTATTATCAATAAAAACAATTTTGAACTGGAAAAATTTAATCGTGAGGTAAATGAATTTATCTATCAATATAAATCTTTACAAGAAGCTGCTGAACATGTTTATTATTACAGTGGAGATTTAATTGTACAAACGGTTAATTCTTTAGTGCAAAGTATTAAGTTAGCTAAAAATTCAGACCATATTTATAATTACGATTACAATTATTTTTTAGAATCTTCCACTGTCATAACTCTTTCCCTTCCGCAATGGATCGAACTATTTAACAAAATTCGATATGTTTTACGGACTGTCAGTGATGTAAATGTAATTAATTATGTTGATTTTAAAAATTATTATCAAAAATTAGAAGTCCGTTATTTTATTTTGATGTTATATATGGAATCTAAATCCAAAGATAATTCGGAAGGAAAAATTACCGATTTTAATATCTAGAAAGGACTTTTATGAAAGCAGATTTACATATTCATACTACATATTCGGACGGAGTATTTAGTGTCAAAGAAGTAGTGAAGTTTGCCGAGAAGGAAGGATTAACGCATATTAGTATCACTGACCATGATACTTTAAGTGGGACTTTAGAAGCCTTAACTATGAAAACATCTTTAACTATTATTCCTGGGATAGAACTTTCTACGTATCATCAAGATGAAAGTATTCATATTTTGGGGTATTTTCCTAAACATGCTAACTTTTCTCTTTTACAAAACTTTTTAGCCGAACAACAAAAGAAACGTTATACTCGTGCTTTACAAATTCTTGAAAGATTAGCCAATTTAGGTATAACTTTAGATATTAATAAAATTTCTAATGTTGATTCTATTACCCGGGGAACGATTGCGGAGATGATAATTGAGAGTGGTTATAATTATACAAAACAAGAAATTTTTGATAAATTTTTAGGTAATCACGCTCCTGCCTACATCCCTTCTACAAAATTCCCTACTCAAGAAGGAATAAATTTGTTAAAATCATGTGGAGCTATTCCAGTTTTAGCTCATCCTGTTAATATTAAAAAAACACCGATTGAAGAGTTTATCAAAATGGGTGTAATGGGAATCGAAGCAATTTATCCAATTAATAAACAAGAACAAACTCAAGAATATATTAAACTTGCAGATAAATACAACTTAATAATTACTGCTGGGTCTGATTTTCATCAATTTAATGATTATAAACATGGTGATATCGGAAAAACTGTTTTAAAAAGAAGGAGATTAGAAAAATTTTTAAAAGTTTTAAATGAAAGATAGATGATATTATGAATTTGATTATGATATGTTTGGAAGCCCTAGAGAAAATAATATCTAAAGAACTTCCGTCAAAAAAAGTTATAAATGAATATTTAAAAAAGTTCGAATTAGCTGAAAAAGATAAATCATTATTCCAAAATATCATCATTGGTATAATTAATAATTTATTATATTTAGAATTTTTAATTACTCCTTTTATTGAAAAGAAGCGATATCGTTTATGGTTTCGCCCATTATTATATTTAACTATTTATCGAATAGTTTATTTACAAGAAGATCAAGAACAAGTCATTTCCGAAAGTATTGAAATCGCTAAAATTAAAGATCGTTTTTTAAGTAGCACTATACGAATCGTATTAAATGAATTTATTAAAACTCCTTTACGACGAGTTGAAGAACTTGATGAAATTAACTATTTAAGTATTAAATATAGTTATCCTGCGTGGCTAGTCGCATTTTTATTAAAAGATTATTCATACGAAGAAGTTGAAAATATTTTAAAAATAAAATATAATGAAAATGCTCAAAATGACGTTATTGAGGAAGTTTTAAGAAATATTAATCCTAATAATTATGCTAAAATTTTAGATTTGTTTGCATCAAGTAGTTCAATTCTATTTGAATTAGCTCGTCAAGACAAACAATTAATTTTAGATGGTGTTGATCCACTAGAAGATAATATTCAAAAATTGACTGCTCAAGCTAAAAGACATAGTGCTAATATTCATTTTCATCACATCAATCCCCTTGAGGTGAGTAATATTTTTACTAGTAACTCCTGTGATTACGTTATTTGTTATGCTCCATCAAGTGGACTAGCCCAAATGTTTAAACATTTAGATTATAAGTATCTACTTAATTTAGAATCAATTAATACAATCACTTTATATCAACAAAAGATATTACAAAACACCCATCATTTAGTAAAAAATGGTGGATACTATATTTATATAACTAATACATTAAATCATGATGAAAATGAAAAGCAAATTAGGACCTTTCTTAAAATTAATCCACAATACCATTTAATATTAGAAAAGAAAATGCTGCCGGATAGTCATCAAATTGGCTATTATTTTAGCATTTTACAAAAAGATTTATGATAAGGAGATAATAGATGAAATTAATCTATGATTATACATTTGAAGATTTATCAAATTATTTTGCATCACAAAATGAACAAGCATATCGTGCCACGCAACTTTTTGAGTGGTTATACAAAAAGCAAATTACATCTTTTTTTGAAATAAATAATATTAAAAAAAATTTATTAGAACAAATAAATAATGACTTTTTCCTTACTCGATTAGAAATTGTAAGTAAACAACAATCAAGTGATGGAACAGTTAAATTTTTATTTAAATTATCTGATGGCGCACTAATTGAATCAGTGTTAATGCGTCAGTCGTATGGCAATAGTGTATGTGTGACTACCCAAGTAGGATGTAATATGGGATGTGCCTTTTGCGCTTCTGGACTAACAAAAAAGGTGAGAAATTTAAGTTGTGGAGAGATAGTACTTCAAGTATTAGAAGTTAGCCGTCATTTACAGGAACGAAATGAACGATTATCTCATATTGTTGTGATGGGAATTGGTGAACCATTTGATAATTACGATAACTTAATTAAGTTTTTAAAAATAGTTAATCATCCGAAAGGTCTTGATATTGGAGCGCGTCATATTACTGTTTCGACATGCGGAATTGTTTCGAAAATAATTGAGTTTAGTGATTTTCCTTTGCAAGTAAATTTAGCCATTAGTCTTCATTTTCCAAATGATGATTTGCGAAGTAAATATATGAAAATTAATCGTGCTTATCCATTAGCAAGTGTTATTGATGCTGTTAAGTATTATGTTAGTAAAACAAATCGAAAAGTTACTTTTGAATATATTATGTTAAAAGATGTAAATGATCAACTTGAACATGCTGATGAATTGGCAAAACTAGTAAAAGGTATTAATAGTGTTATTAATTTAATTCCATATAATGAAACTGGATTAGGATTATATCGATCAAACGAAGAACAAGTAAAGAAGTTTTATGACCGACTTAAAAAACATCACTTAAATGTGACAATTCGGAAAGAGTTAGGTCATGATATAGATGCTGCGTGTGGTCAATTACGCATAAAAAGAATGAAGGAGTGTCGATGAGAGAGGGAGTAATTATTAAATTAGTCAGTGGTGATTATTCGGTTTTAAGTGATAATGAAATAATTGTTTGTAAAGCAAGAGGAGTATTCCGTCATAAGGAAATTGCTCCACGAGTTGGGGATCGAGTATTATTTGACCCGAATACTCGATACATTTTACAAGTTTTACCACGAAAAAATGAATTATTACGTCCCCCAATTAGTAATGTTGATAAAGTTTTTTTAGTGTTTTCAGTTAAGTTTCCTGATTTAAATTTACATTTACTTGATAGATTATTGTCGATTGTAGAATATAAGGGGATTGAACCAGTAATTATTTTTACAAAGATAGATTTACTTGAAGAAAATGATAAGTTAGAATATCAAAAAGTAAAAGAATATTACCAAAAAATAGGTTATCGAGTATATGAAACAAGTAAATTTAATGAAGTTAACCAGGAAATAATCAATGAGATAAATGGCTCAATTTCGGTCTTGGCTGGCCAAAGTGGTGTTGGTAAAAGCACCTTACTTAATAAAATTGAACCAACCTTTAACTTAAAAACAGCTGAAATTTCATATGCTTTAGGGCGTGGGAAGCATACAACCCGTTATGTGGAATTGTTAAGAGTGGCAGAAGGGTGGATTGCGGATACGCCGGGATTTGGAATTACGGATTTTGAAAAAATGGAACTTTCAACATTTGCAAGAACGTTTATTGAATTTTATTATTTAAGTGATGAATGTCGCTTTGGTAGTAAATGTCTTCATATTCATGAACCATCATGTAAAGTAAAAGAAGCTTTACAACAAGGATTAATTCTTCCAAGTCGTTATGAAAATTACTTATCATTTATTGAAGAAATTAAAGAATTAAATCGTAAGTATTAAGAAAGGGTTTAAACATCTGTTTAAACAAATGGTGATATTATGGCAATTGTTGCACCATCAATCCTATCTGCAAACTTCGCTTATTTACTTCAAGAAGTTCAAGAAGTCTATTCTTATGGAGCCCAATATCTTCATATTGATGTCATGGACGGACATTTTGTTCCTAATATTACTTTGGGACCAACAGTTTTTAAACACCTAAGACCACATATTCCAATGGTTTTTGATGTCCATTTAATGATAACTAATCCGCAAAAGTATATAAAAGATTTTGTTCAAGCCGGGGCAGATGTCATAACATTTCATTTTGAAGCAGTAAGTAACATTAAAGAAGTAATTGAGTTAATTAAGTCATATAATATTAAAGCTGGGCTTTCAATTAAACCTCATACCGATGTTAGAGTATTAGAACCATATTTAGGTGATTTAGATTTAATTTTGGTTATGAGTGTTGAGCCTGGCTTTGGTGGGCAAAAATTTATGCCAATCGCTTTGGATAAAATTCGCTATTTGAAAACTCGCCAACAAGAATTTAGGTATCTAATAGAAGTTGATGGTGGAATTAATCAAGAAACTGGAAAGATGTGTGTTGAGGCTGGAGCGGATATTTTAGTAGCTGGGAATTATATTTTTACGGCTAAGTCAAGAAAAGAAGCGGTGGAGAGTTTGTTAAGATTATGATTATTAAAATTGTTTGTGCTGGCGAAAACCATTTTTCCAAACTTTATCAACCCGATGAAAATGAGTATATAATTGGCGTTGATGGTGGAATCAAGGTTTTGCGTGATAATAATGTGAAAATTGATTTAGCAGTCGGGGATTTTGATTCTATTGATGAAAGTGAAGTAAAAGCTAGTCAAGTCATATTACTTAATAAAATAAAAGATCAATCTGATTTAGCAGTTGCTTTACAAGCCGCTACTCAAATTGAACATCAAAAAATTATTATTTATAATGCTACCGGCAACCGTTTAGATCACTTTTATAGTGCTATATTGGAATTAGTGCGATATATAAAATATAACATTGAAATTGTTAATTTAGATAATAAAATTTATGTTAAAAAAGGATATTTTGAAATTCCCAAATCAAATTACAAATATGTTTCTTTTTTTGCTTTTGAAGATACTTATATAACCCTAGCGGGATTTAAGTATCCACTTGATAATTACTTTTTAACCAAAAGTGATCCATTATGTTTATCAAATGAAATTGTTAGCAATATAGGAAGAGTATATTCACAAAAACCAATAATTGTTATTGAATCAAAATAACGCATTTTCTAGTCTAAAAGGTCGTATTTGTTCATATATTTTATTAGATAGTGAGGGATTAGAAGATGCGTTTTTATGTAATTAAATTACCGAGATTTTTGTCTTTTATTGTTTCAAAAATAATAAGTTTATTTTCTCGTAAAAAGAAATAAAAAAAAGCATAACTTTTGTTATGCTCTTTTTATGCTCGTTTGACTAAGCCTGATTTTAGGGCTTTTGCAGAGACGTAGACGCGTTTTACTCTGCCTTTTTCGTCAATAATTCTAACTTTTTGTAAATTTGCTTTCCATTTTCTACGTGTAGCGTGTAATGAGTGGGGACGATTGTTACCTGTAACAGTACCCACGCCAGTTATATAGCATCGACGAGCCATTGTTTCCCTCCTAACTACAACTAAAGTCCTCGTATATTATAACACTTTATTTATTTAAAAGCAAGAAAAAGAAATAAATGGTTTACTTTTATA
>LFRX01000014.1:17738-22974 GCA_001512985.1 Acholeplasmatales bacterium DTU056 | reverse complement strand
TAAATAAAAATAATAATCACATAATATGCATTAACCCTCTAAATAGGAGGGTTTTTCTTTTATTAAAATCCTTTTTATAAGTTTGACAATTTCGAAAAAGGGTACTATAATTTCTTTATGAATACCTTTTCATTTTTTGAGTTTGATGATGTATTATTAGACAATTTATTAAAATTCAAATATTTTATAAGAAATACTTGATACTCACTTAAAACTTGTATATTAAATACTTTTTAATTGTAAATAACATCAATATATAAAAATATAAAGTTGGAGGAGATATGAAAGTTAAGCAAATTTTATTTGTTCTATTGATATTAGTATTGTTGCTTACGGGATGTGGCGAAAAAGAACCACCTAAAGAAAAGTACTTGATTAGGTTTATTGATTGGGATGACACTGTTTTATTAGAAACCACTTTAGAAGAAGGGGAAGATATTGTCCCCCCTGAAAATCCAACCCGTGAAGGGTATACATTTATTGGCTGGGATAAAGAGTTTTCTAAGGCAAGTCAAAATTTGGATATTAAAGCGGTGTATGAAAGAAATAAATATTTAATACGTTTTTATGATGGCTCAGGAAATTTGATTAAACAAGAAGAAATCTTACATGGTGAACAAATAACACCTCCAAATGATCCGGTCAAAGAAGGATATGTATTTGTGGGATGGGATAAACAATTTGATACTGCAATAAGCAATCTAGATATTAATGCTCAATTTGAACGATTAAGTTATAAAGTTCGTTTCTTTGATGATAAAGGAAATTTATTAAAAGAACAACAAGTGTTTCATGGTGAAAATGCTACACCACCTATGGTTAATGACCGTGATATAGAAGAGTTTAGCCATTGGGATAAAAGTTATGAAAATGTTAAAGAAGATTTAGATATTATCGCAGTATTTAAAGAAAAAGAATATTCAATTGAGTTTTATGATGGTAATACGAAATTATTTTTAGATATTACTAAATATAAACCTTCAGAAGAAATTACTTTACCAATACCGACTAAAGAAGGTTATGCATTTGCGGGATGGTTTTTATCAGATATTTCTTTATTTGAAGTAACAAAAATTGATTCCTCATTCCGTGGAAATATCAAACTATATAGTCGTTGGATTAGTACTACTTCAGAACAATTAACTGTTCCAGAAGGTGGAATCGAATTTACCCAAATTGTTAAAAAACCACATTCTAGCGGAACTGGATTTGTTTATCAACCGGAGTTTCCAGCTGGAGCACCATCAACTTCGGTATTACAATATGACTGGGCAAGTTCTAATACCAAAGTTGCTACAATCAGTTCTTATTCTTCAATTTCAATCGTATCAGCTGGGTATGCTGTTATTATTGGAACTTACAAAGCAAATCCAAGTGTTATTTATTATTGTGTTATTAAAACATCAGCCGATGGGGTCTTTAAAACAACATTAGAAGAAGCTAATGCCCCTAATTATGTGACGGTTACTTTTAAATTAAGTGATACAGAAACAATTGAAAAAGTAGTACAAAAAGGTGGATTTGTTATTCCGCCAACTCCAAAAGAAAAAGCTGGATATGTTTTTACTGGCTGGGTTGGGGAAAAAGGAGAAGACATTTATAACATCATTCAAGATACAACTTTTATTCCAACTTATCAAGCGGGAAGTAAGTCTTATGCTGGAAAAACTGTGAGTATCTTAGGCGACAGCATTTCTACATATTTAGGCTATATTCCAAGTGGCTTTGCTTACTTTTACCCATATCCGACTGCCGATTTCGGTGATGTTAATCAAACTTGGTGGATGCAATTTATTAATCATTATGGTATGAAATTATTAGTTAATAACTCTTGGTCAGGTAGTGCTGTGGCTGGTACAGCGACATCAGCTGCTCATAAAATGTCACGCCTAGAATATTTAAATATCGGTCAAATTAAACCTGATGTTATTGTAATTTTCATGGGCGCAAACGATGCCGCAAGCCCATATATTACCTTAAATCAATTTGATGAGGCCTATGGAACAATGCTTAATAACATTAAGCAATTATGTCCTAATTCTGAAATCATTTTATGCAAACTTCCACCATTAAAGATGTATGAAGAAAATAATCAATCAAGCTATAATCAAGTAATTGATAAATATGCTAAAATGTATAATTTAACTGTGTTCAATTTTGATCAAGCATTTAATAGAAACGAAAATAGTAATTATTTAGTTGATTCTGCTCATCCAAATAAAGAGGGAATGAACTTGTTAGCCCAAAAAGCAATTACAGACTTTTGGAACGTAGTTAAATAAAAATTAGTCGTCCTTGATAAAAAAGGACGACTTATATATATGCCATGAATAATTTTAAATAATATAAACCAATATTATAAATACTTTATAATATCAAAAAATGGCGTTTGAATTACAAACGCCGTTTTTATTTAGTTATTCAGTTGTTGCTGTAAATAAGACAAATCCTAAATTGAAGAAAAAGTCACTTTTATAGAATTCTTCCTCTAATTCATCGCCATTTTCTAAAAACCATTTGCGATCTTGTTGGTATTGTGGATTATGTGGACTATTTCTACATCTTGAACATAAAAATGAATATTTTCAATAGGATAGGTTTTTTTAGCTATCTCGACTGATTATTTATCATATTCAAGACCCAAAATCATTTTAACATTAGCTTGATGAAAGATTTTATTTGTTAAATAGTCATCAGTAGATCCTAAGTCAAGAATTACAGGCTAAAAATATTTACTAAAGATTCGTCGTAGGTTGACTTAGTCACTTTTTTAATAATCTTTGTTGGTCTTAAAGACGTTTAAATTCTTATTTATACTATAGGAAAAATTAAATATCACACATACTTTTATTCTATTAGTTGCGTGGTGAATGCGCTATAAATGGATTGCTTTAGAGCACGGCTTCGATGAAATCTTTTAATGATTAAATAAAAGAATTACTAATTCACCTTTATCCATTTTTTATAAGTGTTTCGACTTTGTTTAAGTCGTTGTTAGATTTTTTTAAAAATTATATAATATAACAATCAACACTTTTGTATTTTTAAGGTAATCACAACAACTTAGGTATTTGTTTCAACTATATCACGAGTATAATACCAAAACTTAAATAAATTTTTCTCCAATACTTTTAAAATACCCAATGTTTTTTAAAACTAATAAAAACATTAGGTATATATTTTTGTCACCAATTGTATATAAGTGTCTTTTTCTTTCTATTAAGAAATGGAATATTTAACTGTAAAAAAAATATAATTATGTGATATTTTAACATAGGGATTACTAAGGTGATTTTAGTTTTTTTGTGGAAAAGCTGTGATAGAAAAATGATATTTTTTGAAAGAGGATCTTAATAGGAAATTTAAAATCCTTAAAAAAATATTGTATAATGAAACAAAGATGAAAAGGTTTTAATAATACTTATATTTCGATACGATTGTTTATTAGACTATTTTTTGTTTCTTTGACGATTCTTGATATTATTTTCTTTTTTTGAACTGTGGGAGGATTTTATGGGCAATAAGCCACCAATTTATTTTGATTATAAGGAAAGTACATCTNNCAAATCTAACTCCCGGCGATAAATGGAATGAAATTTGTAAACAAGTTATTTTAGACGATAAATGTGTTGGAGTGATTTTTTTCTTAAGTGAAGATTCTCTTCAAAGTGATGCAGTATATCAAGAGATGTTAGTTGCAAGAGAAAAAAGTAGTCCAGGCAACCCTTTTTTAATTTTAACTGTTAATTTTAATGGTTATTCGGTTTTTAAATTAGTTATTAATATGCTTAATAAACTTGACAAGTCGCAATATGATGTTTTTCATAATAGATTAATTGATATCTTGCAAATTTTCCCAAGCAATCAAATATATATTCCACGCGTTGAAACCAGTGATTATATTGAAAAAATCGTTAATAAATTAAAAGATTTTAATCCTAAACTGGTCTCTAATAAGACATCTTACTTACAATACTTAACTAATCTAACATCCCAATTTTATAAATACAATGAGTTTTATTTTTTAAAAGATTTTGGTACATATGTTCGCAATACAATTGTTAATAATTTAGGGATATTATTTAAAGAAGGATATCAAGAAATTCGTAATGAAAAATACATTGGCTTAAACCGACAATATTTTTCATTTGAACCATTAGATTGGATCTTAGTTGATTACCAAGACGATTACCTAATCCTATCTACAATTGACATTATCGATTTCAAAAGATATTCTGAAATTGATCGTTTTTTATATGAAATAAAAACGCTCCTATTTTCTAAAGAAGATTTAGTGATCTTATCTCCAACAGTTGGAATTATTGAACAAAAACATCTGGATATTTTTAAACAAGCGATAACTAATTTGCAATGTACAAAATATGTTCAAGCCAAAAGCAAAAATCAATGCATAGGTTTTTGGGTTAAGGAAAACGAAAGTTATAAGATTTTAAGTAATCAGTTTGTGGATATTAAGATTAATAATATTGTAAATTTTTCGGCGGGAATTATTTTAATAGTGAAAATAGATGCCAAAAAATTAATTAGTAAATTTGGAGGGTCAAAATGATTATTAGTGAACAAGAAGCATTAAAGGATATTGTTGTAGAAACGGGTAGAAAAATAGGTAGTGGATTATTTAGAACGTATCGCAATCCTGATGAAATTGGAATGAAAATTATTAAAGAGTTCGTTAAAAAGTATGATAAAGAAAAAGGATTTTATTTAAGTGATACTTATGTTGATGAAGTTGGAATTTTAACTCAACTACAAGGATTATTAACATGCGTCACTTTACTAAACTTTAACGATACAAAACAAGCTCAAGATTTATTGTTACCGATTATTTATAAAACAGTTGAAGATATTGATAAACGCATTCGTAAAGAGAATGGCTATTGTTTTGATATATCTCCATATAATCCTCCTGTTCAAAATTTTGAAATCAAAGATTATATTGACACTGCCGCCAAAGCTCTAAAAACTTTTGTTAAATTAAGAAGTATTTTATTTAAAATAAAAAGAATAAACCCAGCTATTGAATTTCAAGATATTAATGGAAAAGATATAATTAAGTATTGTGAAGAAATTATTTTTATAACAATGAAACTTATCAACGACTCTGCAATCGCCCTTGATGTTCCAATTGAATATAGAATCAACCTTTTATTATTGAAATTTTAAAAGAATTCTCTAGCGTTTTAGATGAACCAGTAAAGGAACGAAGTATTCCAAT